>JAYVYM010000337.1:0-7190 GCA_043784245.1 Frankiales bacterium | reverse complement strand
GCCTTGACGGACGGCGTGCCTTCGGGTCGGCGTTGCTGGTCCGACGGTTCAGGTGTGGGGCTTGCTCTGGGACATCAAGGCGGTCGCGGGGGGCCTTGTTGCCCGGCGACCTGACATCCTCGAACCTGTGCGGATACACGCATGCCCGTCTCCGCTGCCGATCGGCGACTGGACCCGGATCGACGACCGGTCGCCGATCCCCTGTGACACAACATCGTCTCGGCCAGGCAGGCTCTTCCGGCCGTTCGCTGGACGGTCCGCTTCCGGCGCAGCTAGTGGCTGGCGTCTCCGTCGGCGGCTCGCAGGCAGGCCACGGATGCCCACCCAGTAATCCTCGCGCACGTCCTCGTCCACGTAGACCGGGACGCGTTCGCCGTACAGGCGGTCCTCCCCCTTGCGCTTCGGCCCCGAAACCCAGTATTGGTCGCTGGTGGCGACGTCGTAGTGGTTTGCCTTGTAGCCGCCTGTGGCTAACCGCTGCAGCTCCAGGCCGTGGAAGTAGACGGTCCGTCCGGTCTTGGAGAAGCTCGCACGCCCGATCCACGCGTCACCTGTCAGGGCGCCGGCCTTCCGCTCGACGTACATGACTCGGCTGTTCACCTGTCCAGGATCGCGCACTCGGCCTCCGGCGTGAGCACCGACCCGGCCCGCTGACGGCCTGTCGGCGCGACGCTCGCGCTATCGCCGGGCCGCAAGCCGATGGCTGACGGCACGGCGTCCCGTCGCGGAAGGCTGACCGACACATGCGGGAGACTGGGTGCATGCCGTCCGAGGAATTTTTGAAGGTCGCGGCGGTGCTGGGCAGCACGGTGGTAGCGAGTCGGGCGTTGGCCGGTGGCTTCTCCCACCAGACCTGTCTGGTCACGTTGAGCGACGGGCAGGTCGTGGTCCGCCTGGGCGGTGTGAACCCCGCACTCGAAGCGGCGGTCATGACGCTGGCGGGGGCGCACGTACCCGTGCCGCGGGTGCTGCTGGTACAGCCAGCGACAGGTGAAGGCGCCCAGCCGCTGATGGCGCTGGAGTACGTGCAGGGAACTCTGCTCAGCGAGGCTCTCTCCCGGCCTGGAGAGCTCAACGCCGCGGCGGCGCGGGCGCTGGGCGCCGAGGTGGGGCGGGTCGTGGCCGGGATCGGCGCCGCGCGCTTCGCGGACCCCGGCTTCTTCGTCGACGAGGCCCTCGCTGTGCGCCGCGAGCGGCCGTGGTCACAGCAGCTGGTCGAGGTTGCCGAGGCGAACATGGCGGACACTCCGCCGGCCCGCCTTGACCCCGCTGTACGTGGGGCCTGGGTGAACCTCTGTGCGATTCACGCGCCTGCGCTGGCCGCCATCGACACTCAGGCACGCCTCGTGCACGCCGACATCAACCCGAAGAACATCCTGGTCTCCGGCTCGGGCGCCCAGTGGCGGGTGGAGGCCGTGCTGGACTGGGAGTTCGCCTACTCCGGCTGCCCCTACGGGGACGCCGCGAACATGGCTCGCTTCGCCTCGGACTACCCGCCCGGCTTCGCCGACGGCTTTCGCACCGCCTTCGCTGAGCACCAACCCGACGACCTGCCCCTGGTCGACCGCTGGGCCTATCTTGGCCGGGTCCTTGACATGTTCGCCCTCAGCGATCTGGTCACCCGTCCGGTCGGTCATGCCGTCGCGGACCAGGCCGCGGAGCAGATCCGCCGATGGGTTGCCCACGGCCTGCCCGCCGAGACCTGAGCCGCTCTCTCCACGAGGCAGGTGACCTCGAGAGGCAAGGGACGCGCAAGCCGTCGTCCTGCTTACCGAGGGACCAGCGGGACAGTCCCTGGCTGAGGAGCCGGGCAGGGGTGACGAGAGCATGAGCACGTGAAGTTGTCGGCGTACGGGGCGTTGGCCCTGGACCACCTGGAGCGTTTGGCGTTGTACGCCGATCGGGTGGACTGGCCGGGGACGCGCGCGGTGATCGCGGCTACTGCCGCTCGCGCGCTGACGCCAGCCGAGCTCCACCCGGTGATCCTGACGGTGGCGAGGCAGGTCGGTGGCCGCACAGCGGCCTCTTGTCGCCGGGCAGCGCGTCGAAGGCCGGACCGGTCCAGGGGCCGAGCGCGTCGGTGCTGCACGGGCGCGGGGTGTTGGTGCTGCCGTCCTGCCCCGGCGACCTGCGGTCGGTGCGGGCCTACGCGGCTGCCGGCGGGCGGGCGTTGCGGCAACACGAAGCGGCCGAGGGGGGGTGGTGGATCTGCGGGGAAACTCGGGGGCTCGATGTGGCCGATGCTCGCGGTCGTCGACTATCTGGGTCGGGACCTGGTCTCACCGGTAATACGTTGGGCACATGGGTGAGGCAACGGTGCGGGACCTACGGAATCAGGGCGGAAGGGTGCTTGACCGGGTCTTGGCCGGAGAGCGGGTGACCATCACCCGCGACGGCAGACCGGTCGCGCTCCTGGAACCAACAGCGCGCGGTCGCGTCGGGGCCGAAGCGCTCATCCGACGGTTCCAGAACCTGCCCGAAGTGGACGCACAGCGGCTGCGCGAAGACGTCGACGCCGTTCTGGACCAGCAGCTGTGACGGAAGATCCGGTCGGCGTCGTCGACACCAACATCATCATCCTCCTCCAGCGTCTGCGGGCGCAGGACCTGCCCGCCGAGCCGGTCATCAGTGCCATCACCTTGCCGAACTGTCGGTCGGGCCGCTCGTGACCGACGACCCCACCGAACGGGCCGCTCGTCAGGCCCGACTCCAGGAGACCGAAGCCGCCTTCGACCCGTTGCCCTTCGACGCACCGGCAGCGCGCACCTTCGGCCGGTTGGCCGCCAACCTGCGACGCGGAGGTCCGGAAACTACGGCCGCGAGCCCTGGACGTGCTAACCGCTTCCGTCGCCGTGGCGAACGACCTGCCCCACACCTGCAACCCGAGCGCCTTCACCGGCATCCACGAACTCACGGTCGTCGCGGTGCCACATCCCGACGCTGGCTAGCGCCCTCCCGCAGGGCGATGGCGGGCTCAGAGGGTCCGCCGTCGGCGACTGGTACGAACACGCTCGGTCGAACGCGGCGCCGGGTGACAGGTCGCAGCGTCGCCGACGGCAACCGGCAGGGCCTGGGCAAGCTCGTGCACAGCGCGGTGGAGGCCGCTGGTCTGGGACCCGCCCCATGTAATTGCCCCGGCCACAGAACGCTCAACCTCTACTGGGGGGCGTTCCGCGGCTCCGAACCCGTCGCCATGACCTGGGTGGATGCTCACGAGGTCGAGCAGGGAGTCGAGTGGCACGTCCGCTCCAGCAAGAGCGACCAGCTCGGGCACGGAGAGAGCGTCGGCGCCGTTCCGCAACCCCAAGCCGCTGCTGTGCTCCGCCGCCAGCCTGCTCTAGTGGCGGCACACCCTGTCCGGGCCCCTGGGCCGCGCTCCGGCACGGGACGAACCTATCTTCGTCCCGCTCGACGGAGCCCTGCTCCACCTCGAGGCGCTCACCCGTGACGGCGCCGCGCACGCCGTCAAGCGCGCTGCCAGCGTTGCCGGACTCGTCGGCAACGTCGCCAGCCACTCACTGCGCGCGGGCTTCGTCACTGACGCCCTCGACGCCGGCGCCACCCGCGAACAGGTGCAACATCACGGCCGCTGGACCATCGTCAGCAACATCGAGCCCTACTACCGCAAGACGCAGGTCTGGGGCGCCAACAACCCGTCGTCCCGCCTGGCAGCCGGCGAGTAATCGTGGCTCGGTGCGACTCGAGGCCCAGTCGGCGCCCACGCGGACTTGCGTTCCCGGTTGTCGTAGGTGTCCGCGCACCCATTTCCGTGAGGATCCCGCGGGAACGCGCGGCCGCCAAGGAACTCGCTCCCGAGGACACGGCCGGGACGCGCCGCAGGACCGCTTGCGGGCACGCTCAGCTCCTGCGGCTGGTACGCAGTAGAGCGTGAGCTTCCGAGCGGTGATCTTCGACTGGCGAGGGACGCTCGTGAGCAGCCTGTCCGCGCCGCGGTGGGCGCACGAGGCGCTGGTCCTGCTGGGCCGCGAGACGGGCCTTACACGATCGACGCCATCGTCGCGGCGATCGGCCAAGCCGACGGGCCAGAGCACCGTCTGGACGCGCCCGGGATGGACACCGCCGCCGCCCTGCACCGCCAGATGTTCTTCGACGTGCTCAGCGACGCTGGGTTCGACCGGCACCTGATCACCGCGCTGTACACGGTGGAGTCCGACCCGCAGCACAACCCGTTCGCCTTGGACGCCGCCGCGACCCTGCGAACGCTGCACGACGCCGGCCTACGGCTGGCGGTGCTGAGTGACATCCACTTCGACCTTCGGCCGGCGTTTGACGCCGCGGGCATGGCCGGGCTCATCGACACCTTCGTCCTGTCCCTCGAGCAGGGTCGCCAGAAGCCCGATCCCGCCTTGTTCCAGCACGCTCTCGCGGTGCTGGGGACGCAGGCCCACGAGACGCTGATGGTCGGCGACCGGGCCCGGCCCGACGGGCCCGCCGTCGAGCAGGGCATCACCACGTTGCTCCTGCCGCCCCTGGAGCACCCGGGACAGCGCCGGCTGCACCCCGTGCTGGCCCTGGCCGGGTTGGCGCCCGCGCCCGCCACCTGAGCGCTCGACACCAGCGCTCGGTGCCGAGCGTCGTCACCCAGGCGACGAACTGGGCCAGCGCACGAGAATCGGCGACGTCGGCTCCTCGTTGTCGATCACGACGTCGGCGGCTGTCTCAGGCGCGACATCGTTGCGGCAGAGGAACTGTCCGGGTTAGGTAGCGGCGCTCCACCTCGGCGACCGACCCGAGGACAGGACGATCGCGGTGCCGCGCACGCTCGAGACATTCCGCAGGAGAAGCCTTCAGGTAGATCGCCACGGTCCAGAGCTCGCGGAGCCGCGCACGCAGCAGGAACACCCCGTCGACGACGAGCACAGCGCGCCCGGGCACGAGCACTGGCGGCCGGCACGATGCTCCGTCGTCCTGCTGTGCCGCAGCGGAGACCGTGATCTGACGGCCGCCGGCCCGGAACGGCCGGAGGCAGCCCTCGAGCAGGGCGTCGTGGTCGACGCTGTCCAAGTAGTAGCCAAGAGGGGACAGTTCGCCCCGGGGGTACCGCAGGTGGCGCGGTCGCAGGAATGTCGGCCGACACCCACCCGGTCGGGGCCCGCACCGCCTCGACCAGCCGGGCCGCGAACGTGGTCTTGCCGGCAGCGTCCGGGCCGTCGACGGCTACGAACACCCGGTCCTGGAACAGCCCGTCGATGAGCTCGGCCATCCGGTCGACGTCGTCCACACCGGCATGTTGCCCAGCCAGCACAGCCAGCAGCACCAGTGACCCTGCACCGACGGCCCAGTTCCTGCGGGAGGATGCGGGGTGGACCAGGCACACCGGCAGAGCTCGTACGCCGTCCGGGTCGACTGGGGCCTCGACGGGGCGACGGCGATCGCCGAGGATGCGGACGTGGCCGTGGTGGTCGATGTGCTGTCGTTCACCACCACCCTCAGCGTGGCCTTGGACGTAGGGAGCACCGTGCTGCCGTATCGCTGGGACGACGACTCGGCGGCCGCGTTCGCGCAAGAGCAGGACGCGACGCTCGCGGTCGGGCGCTCGGCCGCCGGCCCCGGCCAGATCAGCTTGTCGCCGGTCACGCTGCGGGCAGCACCAGCGCCGGACCGGCTCGTGTTGCCGTCGCCGAACGGCTCGACGATCTGCTGGCACCTGGCGGCGATCACGCCGGTGTGTCTAGGTGCCAGCCTCCGGAATGCCACCGCAGTTTGCGACTGGGTGGCCTCGCACCACGGACCCGCGACGACAACTATCGCTGTCGTCGCGGCTGGTGAGCGATGGGCCAGTGCGGGCCTGCGGCCAGCGGTTGAGGACCTGTGGGGCGCCGGACTCGTCGTGGACCAGCTCGCACGGCTCGGCTGGGCAGCTAGGTCGCCCGAGGCGAGCGCCGCGCGTGCTGCCTGGCTGGCTATCGCCGACCGCGTCCCAGAGGCCCTCCTCGTTTGCGCCAGCGGACGCGAACTCGTCGAAAAGGGCTATCGCGCAGACGTCGAGATCGCCGCCGAGGTCGACACCAGCCAGTCCGTGCCACTGCTGCGCGGGCTGACCTTCGGGCACGCACGTACTGACGAGGTCTGGCAGTAGCCCGCCATCGTCATTCGGACACTCGCGCCAGTCTTGGTGAGGGACGTCGGCGCGGCCATCTAGCTGCGACGAGCGCGCCACCTGCCGCTGCAAGTCCCACACCGGGACAGTCCCCTTGGCCTCATGGCGAGCACTACATTCGGCCGGTGCTCAACGCGACCGACGAGACGCTGCGGGCTTACGAACAGCGGGCAGACCGCTATTTCGATGCTTCTGCACCGGCGGTCAGCGCTGAGGTGGCAGGCCTACTGGACGCCGTCGTTGCACGGCTCCGCCCGGGCAGCCACGTGCTAGAGGTTGGCACTGGCCCAGGCCGCGAGGCCGCGTACTTGGAGGAGCGCGGGCTGCACGTGGACCGGACGGACGCGACTGCGGCCTTCGTCGAACGGCTCCGCGCGAACGGCCATGACGCGCGGTTGCTCGACGTGCGCGACGGCAATCTCGGCGGGCCGTACGACGCGGTCCTGGCCAACGCCGTGCTTTTGCACCTCGACCGCGCGCAGGCGCGGCTGGCTGTGGAGGCCTGCAGGCAGGCCGTGCGTCCCGGCGGACTGTTCGCACTGACGCTGAAAGACGGGGACGGGGAGTCCTGGAGCGACGCGAAGCTCGGTGCTCCTCGCTGGTTCGTGTACTGGCGCGAGGAGGCCCTCCGAGCCCAGCTCAGCGACGCCGGCTGGCGCGTACTCGACCTGCGGCATGTGCCGGACCGGACAGAGCCCTGGCTGCATGCCCTCTGCGAGCGGTAGGGGGTTCAGCGCTATCCGATAGTCGATCGCAGGCGCGCCGCGCCCTGGCGCAGCCCGCAGTTAGCACGCCACGACCGTCTGGGGGGCGGACCCGTCGTTGTCGTTGACGGCGGCGGTCAAGCAGGTGGGTCCTCGGGTGGGGGTCAACGCTGACACGCTGCGGGCTGGGTCCGGCGGTCGGACATCGACGCCGGGCGCACCCCGGGCGTCACCACGGTGGACGCCGCGACGGTCAAGGGGTTGCAGGCCGAGGTCCGTGACCTCAAGCGCGCTCACGAAGTTCTGCTGGCGGCTTGGTCTTTTTTCGCACGGGAACTCGACCCCCACTTGCCGTGGTGATCACC
>JAYVYM010000336.1:0-3049 GCA_043784245.1 Frankiales bacterium | reverse complement strand
CGGCCGGACCGGGCCAGCTCGGGACGGTCGTCATCACGCCCTACTACCCCTACCGGGACTGCATGCCGGTGCTGCGCTACGACACCCGGGACGTCGTCCGCCAGCTCCAGCCCGGACCGCTGAGCTGCGAACTGGCCGGGACACCCGCGACCAGCCTGGTGCTCGGCAAGGCCGACCAGCTGCTCAGCCTCCCCGATGCCACGATTACCCCCCGGGACCTCATCGACCGGCTTGAAGCCCTGCCCACCGACCCCTGGCCGGTCCGCTACGGCATCCGGCACGGCGACAACGGCCCGCTCCTGCAGCTCACACCGGACACCCTCGGCGAGCTCACCCCCGCGGCACTGGCCGCCGACCTGCGCCAGGCCGGTTTCGCGCTGGACGTCGAGCAGGCCATCGCCCGGCCCGGTAGCCCGCTGCGACGGCTGCGCAGCGACCTCATCGAACACACCTTCACCGGAGAGCAACGGCCATGACAACCCTGAGCACGAGAACCCCCGCATCGGCCTGGATATGAGCGTCCTGGCCGCCCTGGACATGGGTCCGCTGACCTTCCAGGCCGTGACGGTCACCGCCGGAGCCCTCGTGACCGCAGCCGCGACGCTGCTCTACCACCGCCGGATCCGGCTGCCCCGGCCGGCGATCGGGGTGTTCAACGGCCGAGACGTCGTGGTCCTGCTCGTGTTCATCACCCTGCTGCCGCTGCTGTACCTGGCGGTACCCAGCCTGGTCCTGACCGGCTTTTTGTGTCTGACCTTCGGCAGCGCCCTGAGCATCGGCTACCAGCCCGTCCTGGGAAGTCGCACCAGCTGGCTGATCATCGCCGGGCTGCTCGGCGCCGACACCGCTATCGCCACGACCAGCCTGCACAGCGAGGGCGGCTGGCAGGCCTACTGGGCCGTCAACAGCCTCATCGTCGTACTGGCCGCCGCCGCCATCGCGAACCTCTACATCCAGGGCGGGATGCGGCTGCGGCACGTCACCTGGTTCGCGGTCGGCCTCGCTGTGTACGACCCGATCTTCAGCATGGTCATCCCGATCACTGACAAGCTTGCCGCCCGTTTCGTCGCGCACCCCCTGGACGCCTCTATCGGGTACCGCCTGAACGGGCTCAGCGTCAACCTCGGCATCGGTGACCTGCTCGTGTTCAGCCTGTTCGCGCTCGCCGCCACCCGCGAACACGGCCGACGCGGCGCCGCCGCTGCCCTTACCGCCATCGCCTCCTTCGGGGCGCTCACCCCGGTCCTGCTCCCTGCGTTCCTGCATTTCGGGGGCACCGACGGTGGGTTCGTCATCCCCGCCCAAGCCTTCTTCGGACCCGCCGCTGCCCTCACCTACCTGTGGCTCACCCGAACCACCGTCACACCGCAAGCAGAACCAAACGCCGGGCAGGCGAGGCAGCTGCCGCGGCCCCGCGGGCAAGCCGCCCCCGTCCTGTCCGGCGAGAACATCGATCCGGAAGCGGGCCGGGGGCGAACGCCGGCTTCGACTGGATCGCGCAGAGCCTTGGGAGGGACCCGCCCATGACCGGCGCGCCGCTGCTGTGCCGCATCTCCCAGACGGCGTCCCGTGAAACCCGCCTCGCTCGCCGCGGAACGGGGCGCATCGGGCGGCACCGACAGGCCGCGGCGGACGTACGACGACGTCGCCGACCTCGCGCCCGCGCCAGCGGCGCCGCCGCCTGGGAGTGCCTGGTCGCCCGCTTGTCCGTGCTGCCCTGGTCGGTCGCCCGGGCGCACCGGCTGCCCGAGGCGGACTCTGCCGACGTCGTACAGAGCACCTGGCTGCGGTTGCTGGAGAACCTTGACGCCGTCAGTAACGCCGAGCGGCTCCCCGGCTGGCTCGCCACGACCGCGCGCCGGGAGTGCCTGCGTTCACTGCGTAGGTCAGGGCAGGTGCTCCCGGTCGACCAGTTGACCGCGCACGACCTCCCTGACGAGCGGCTCGAGCCGCTGGATGCCGGGCTGCTGCGGGCCGAACGCGATTTGCAGCCGTGGGGCGCGTTCACGGAACTGCCGGCCGGCTGCCAGGCGCTGCTGCGGCTGCTTCTGGCAGCGCCCGCACCCTCGTATGAGGATCTCGCGGTCGCGCTCGGCCGACCGCTCGGAGCCATCGGCCCGACGCGCGGCCGGTGCCTGCGGCGGCTCCGCGTGGCGCTGGAACAGCTCGCGCGGGGTACACCCTGCGCTGGGCAGGAAGGGAGCCGCGATGATGGCAGGACGGCCCGGACAGCCGGGCGACGGACAGGTCAGCGGCGACTGGACCGACGAGGCGTTGCTGGGCGAGCTGCGGGGGGTGCTTGCGCAGGTCGACCCCGTGCCTGGTGGCGTACTGGAGGCGGCGCGGGCACGTTTGAGGTGCGCGACCTCGATCAGGAGCTGGCCACGCTGGTGGCTGACTCCGCGTCGGCGCGGGGCTCCCCGGCCCCCGTCCGGGCACTGCTGACCCTACGCACCTTGAGCTTTGAGGCGTCCGACACGGGGGTCGAGCTGGAGTTGAGCGCCGCCGGCAAGAGGTTCGACCTGCAGGGCCAGGTGCTGGGCGGGGTGCGCGGGCCGGTCGTGGTCGACCACTCCGAGGGCGCCGCGCAGGCGGGAGCCGATGCGCTTGGTTGGTTTGAAGTCCGGGCCGTCGGCGCTGGCCGGCTGCGAGTGCGCTGGACCGACGGCGCCGGGCGCCCCACCGCGACGGCGTGGTTCGAGACCTGACGACGTCGTCGCCGGCGTGGCCCGCGGCCCCGTCAGCCCGGTCGGCTCGAGGCGCGACGTGCAGCCGGCGTAGGCAGCGCACGGAGCTTTGGCCCGATGCTGCCGACCGCTGTCGACCGGCGTTGACCGCTGTTGACCGCTGTTGACCGCTGTTGACCGCTGCTGACCGCTGTTGACCGCTGTTGACCGCCAGGCTGCCTGAGGATGACGGCGTCATCGCGGGCTGATGTTGCCGGCGGGCTGGCCAACGGACAGCAGGGACAACGCCGGAGAGTTGGCTGCTGCCTGGCGCAGCCCTCCCCATGGGCCGGTGGAGCGCTCGTCGGTGTCGGCGAGCAGGA
>JAYVYM010000335.1:0-6378 GCA_043784245.1 Frankiales bacterium | reverse complement strand
GACCTCGTCCTCGAAGGACTCGTGCGCCATCACGTGGCACCAGTGGCAGGCGGCGTACCCGATGGACAACAAGACTGGTCTGTCCAAGCGCTCCGCCTCGGCAAAAGCCTCGGGTCCCCAGGGCCACCAATCGACCGGGTTTTCAGCGTGCTGAAGCAGATACGGGCTGGTCTCAGCGGCTAGACGATTGGGCATTCCTGTCACTCCCTACCAGTGATCTCAGGTGTCTGTTTTGGTGCCCAGACATACGAGTTTGGCTGCCACGATGAGGTGCAACGTTCCGGATCGGCCCGCCACGACGCGGATCGTGTCCTGCCGTGCACCCGATCTGCCAGCCGGGATGCGAACCGGATGAGCAAAGCAGACACCCGGATCGCGATCGGCAAGGCCCGCGACAGCGGCGGACAGCGCACGTGGCGAGCAGCCCTCTACGCCCCCGCCGGGGGCTACAGCCTGTACCGCGTCACGTTCAAAGAGCAGACCGACACCGACTGTTTGTGGACCGCGCGTACAGCACCGACCGAAGCAGAGGCGCGGCAGATCTTCAGTCAGGTCGAGAAGGCGCTCGACGCGATGGTGGCAACGCCGGTGCGCGCCAACGTGCAGCGCGGCCGCACCGGCAGCGCCTTTACCGAGGCCTTTCTCGCGGACAGTCGGGCGCAGGCGAAGGCGGTGCGGACGATCGAGCAGCGCGAGAACCGGCTCCGGGTCCACATCGACCCGGTGTTGGGCGATGTTCTTCGACCGTGGTGTCGTCTCGATCAACGGCTCCTGGACCCAGCCACACTGGCCGACGCGACTGCCTTCCGGGGCCCGATCAAGAACGGCCTGATGCACGAGGCGCCGCTGCCTGCCTCCCTGCGCGCGGAGCTGCTCCCACCGGTGCGCTCAGCTCCTCGGACTGCCGCCGGATGCCTCCGTGACGGAGGTGATGCTGGCGCAAGCTGCGGAACGGGTCCGCCGCGGGCAACTGACCGGTTCGCTCGAACGCTCGTGGGAGCCCGAGGTCGCCCCGGACACCGAACTGTGGATATTCGTCGACCTCACCACCGGACTGCCGCCGCGGTCGGAGCTGTTCAACGACCGCTGGCACCGAGTGCGCTGATGGCTCGCAGCACACGACAAGGGCCAGGTCTGGCCGAAGCACGTCGTCTACCGAAGCCTTCGTCACCACGCCGCCGAATTCTGGCACGATGAACTGGGTCGCGACTGGGCCGATGTCGCCGCCTGGCTCGGCGACACCTCGCGACCGTGCTCGACCACGACGTCCGGTCGGGCAGTTGATGCGCTCGCGGACGTCACGGCCGCGCTCGAGGACTACTGACCTCAGCTGACGCATACACGCTTGCGAGGAGGCAGGCTGGGCATCGGCTTCGCCGGGCGCGCGGCAATGAGTTGCGCGTTCTCCCAGGCGACCAGCGTGTCGAGCCGGTACCGGTCGGCCCCGATCTGACAGGGGAAGCCCTCGGTACGCAGCATCCGATAGCCCTGAGCTCTTGGCGCTTGTCGGTGCCCCCTCGGGGGGCCGTCGCCGGAGACGAGGGCAATCCGGGGCTTGGGGCCGTCAGGGCGGGGGTTCAGTGCTGAGGTTGCTGACGAAGTTGAGGCTGTCCCGGGAGATCTGGGTGCGTGCGTCGTCGTGGCTGATCGCAGGAGTTCCGTCGCCGGGTTGCGGTCCGTAGTCGCCGAAGAAGGCGTGCACGGCCCCATCGATCGCGGTGAACGTCGATCCAGCCGGCAGTGTTGGCTTGGAGGCCTCGACCTTGTCCGGCGTGGCGAGTCCGTCGTTGGTCGCTGACAGGGACAGGACCTTGGCGGTGAGCGAGGTGCTGATGTCGGTGACGGGATAGGAGGCGTAGAGGAAGAGGCCGACCACCGGCGCGGTGGGGTCGTTGTCAGCGGAGTCGGCTTGCATCGCGGCGACGGTTCCGCCAAGGGAGTGCCCGCCGAGGATCCAGCGGGTGATGGCGGGGTAGGCGGGTTTGGTGGCATCGAAGGTAGTGATCGAGAAAAAGGCGATGCCGAGGGGCTGTTTGGGAATGATGACGGTGTATCCGGCTTCGGCCAGAGGTCGCAGGACCGCGGCGTAAGCGCGCGCGTCGACCTTGGCTCCTGGCTGGAAGAAAACCCCGGTGTGGCTGGCTGAACCAGTCGGGGTCATGACGATCTGGGTTGGGGACTCCGCGACGGTGACCTTGGCGTCGGACATCATCGCCGCGAGAGCGGGTTCAGCTGCTGTGAAAGGGCGCAGCCAGGCCATCAGCCCGATCCATCCGATCGAGACGAGGATGAGGACGATGCGGGTGACGCGGCGCCAACCTCCTCGCCTGGGCCGCAGGCGCACGGTTCGCGAGCCGGTAAACGCGGATCCGAGGACAGTCGCGAGGAGCAGCACTGCGTAGAGCGGGTAGCCGTGAACGATCGCGCCCCACCCGGTCAGGCATGCCCAGGTAACCACCAGGATCCCAGCGGTGGCGGCGACGCGCACCACCCAGGTGATCCAGGACGGATCTGGCAGTGTCGGCGCTGGATCTTGAGCCAGCGACGATGCGTGGTCGACGGGGACGTCGGTCATCTCCGCACGGTAGCCGTCATGGGGGGTCGGTAACGGCCGTAGGTGTAGCCGGCGAACGCCACAGTGCAGCCGAGGGCCACGAGGTAGGAGGCATCGTCAGTGTCCGCCTCGCTGACGAAACGTGGACCTTGCGGCTGATGACGCCGCCGACTCACTGCTGCGGTTCGCGCCGGGCGTGGACACCGTCATGGCGAACCCGCTGCACGCGTTGTGATCACCAGCGCCGGCTTCGCCGGACGCCGGCCGGACGGAGTCCACGTCATCCCGATCACCACACTCGGGCCCTGACATCGATCCCCGAAAAGCCCTGGATCGGACCGTTAGACATACGAGTTAGACATGAGCCAGCGGAACGCAGCATCACGTTCGACCTGTGATCGCGCTGAAAAAGCATTTCTTGAGCGTGAACTCGTCGCCTCTGCGCGCTCTCTGAGACATATGAGATCACGTGGCACCAGTGGCAGGCGGCGTAGCCGGTAGCACGTTCAAGGACAGACCGACCACGACTGGACGTGGACGGCACGCACGGCGCCCACCGAAGTCCAGGAGCGGCGGATCAGTGGCGGCTCGCTCATTGCCGAAAGGTCATCGAGGGCGCCAAGGACCGCGGGGTCGGCCGTGGCACCTCCTGACGGTGGGCTTCGCTGCGCTCGCGGTGGACGAGAGGTTCGTACTGCACGAGCAACTGCGTGACGGTGTGCTCGCTCCGCGCGGGATCAGCGTGCTCTCCCTGCCCTGGATCGCGCCGTGGAGACTTCTTGGTCATGCTCATCGCCGTGACCGGACTGGCCGTGCTCCGCGGGCGGTAGGGCGACCGCACCGCACACCTGCTCTTCCTGCTGGGCGTGGGACTCGCGGCCGGGCTCTGATGGCTCAGCGCGATCGTCCTGCGGCTGCCAACCACGCCCGCAGCGCAGGCCCTCCTGGAGTGCCCGCTCGGACCTGCTGCAGCGGGAGGGGGGCGGTGGCGAGGGCGCGTGAGGCAGAAGCCGCTACCGGCGACGCATCTGGGTCGACGGGTGGATTCACATTCTCATGTAATACTGCGCCCCCCACGGCCAGGGATGATCGTTAACTACGACCAAGGAGTCGGCGTGAAGCTGGTGCACCGCTTGTCGGCCGAGTTCATCGGCACGTTCTGGCTCGTCCTCGGTGGTTGCGGCAGCGCGGTGCTGGCCGCGGGCGTCAAGGACGTCGGGATCGGCTACCTGGGGGTGGCGCTCGCCTTCGGCCTGACCGTGCTGACGATGGCGTACGCGCTCGGTCACATCTCCGGGGGGCACTTCAACCCGGCCGTGACGCTGGGGCTGGTCCTGGCTCGGCGCTTCGACGCGCGGGAAGCGCTCCCGTACGTCGCGACCCAGGTGGTGGGGGCGATCAGCGCCGCGGCCGTGCTGCTCGTGATCGCGAACGGCAAGGCGGGCTTCAGCACCTCCAACGGCTTCGCCGCCAACGGCTACGGCATCCACTCACCTGGCGGCTACAGCCTCACCGCAGCGCTGGTGGTCGAGATCGTGCTCACCGCCGGATTCCTGATGGTGATCCTCGGCGTCACCGACCGGCGCGCACCCAAGGGGTTCGGCCCGCTCGCGATCGGCCTGGCGCTGACGCTGATCCACCTGATCAGCATCCCGGTGGACAACACGTCGGTGAACCCTGCGCGGTCGACCAGCCAGGCGATCTTCGCCGGCGGCGGGGCGCTGAGCCAGCTTTGGCTGTTCTGGCTCGCCCCGCTCGTCGGGGCCGCGATCGCCGGGCTGGCCTACCGCTTCCTCACCGGGGAGAGCGGCGTCGAGCTGGTGGCGACGACCGGCCAGGACCCGGACAGCGCGGTCACGACGGCCGGTGAGCAGGCCGGCGCGGCCGGACGTCGGGCCCTCGAGGAGACGGAGTCCCGGCCGCCGGGCGCCGGTGCCGACGGCAGGTAGGTCCGCCAGCCGGCCCGCTCGCGCGATCGCCTCCCCGCTCCTGAAGGAGTTCTGATGCAGTTCTCCGCACCGCACGGCCCTGCCTGGGTGTTCTTCGGCGTCGTCTTCGTCATCGCCGTGTTCCCCTGGCTCGCCGAGCGGGTGCGGGTGCCCGGCATCATCGGGCTGCTGCTCGGCGGGCTGCTGCTGGGCCAGAACGGGCTGGGGATCGTGCCGGCCGGCGACCTCGTCATCCCCGCCGTGGGACACATCGGACTGCTCTACCTCATGTTCCTCGCCGGCGTCGAGCTGGACCTGGCCGTCCTGCAGCGCTATCGCAACAAGGCGGTGGCCTTCGCCCTGTTGACCTTCGCCATCCCGCTCGCCTTCGGCTTCGGGGCGGCGACGGCGCTGGGGTACGGCACGGCGGCCTCGTTGCTGGTCGGCTCGCTGGTCGCCTCGCACACCCTGGTCACCTACCCGACCGTGCGCTCATTTGGCCTCGGCAGCAACGGCGCGGTCGCGACGGCGGTCGGCGCCACCGTGCTCACCGACACCCTCGCGCTGCTCGTCCTGGCCGCTGTGGCCGGAAGCGCGACCGGCGAGGCCAGCGGCGCCCAGCTCGCGCTGCGGATGGGGCTCGGCCTTTCGGCGCTGGTCGTGTGGTGCTTCCTGGTGCTGCCGCTCGTGGGCCGGGCGTTCTTCCGCGGGATTGGTCAGGAGCGCACGCTGCGGTTCGTCTTCCTGCTCGCCGCGCTGCTGTCGGCCGCCGTGGTGGCCCAGGTTTTCGAGATCGAAGGCCTGGTCGGGGCCTTCTTCGCCGGGCTCGGCCTCAACCAGCTTGTCCCCAACCGCTCCCCGCTCATGGAGCGGACCGAGTTCTTCGGCTCGGCGCTGCTCATCCCGTTGTTCCTCATCAGCGTCGGCCTGATCATCGATCCGGCGGTCGTCGCCGACCCCGAGACCCTCGGCGTGGCGGCCGCGCTTATCGCTGCCTGCCTGGGCGGTAAAGCGCTGGCCGCTGCCCTCACCCGGCCGCTGTTCCGCTTCACCTGGGCCGAGGCCGGGACGGTCTTCGCGCTGACCAGCCCGCAGGCGGCGGCGACCCTGGCGGCGACCGTCATCGGGTTCGAGCTGGGCTTGCTGAACAAGACCGTGGTCAACGCCGTGCTGGTGCTCATCGTGGTGTCGCTGCTGGTGGCCTCGGCCGCGGCCGGGCTGGCCGGGCGTCGGGTCGCGCCCGTTGCGTCGGCCGTCGAGCAGCTCGGCCGGTCCGTCGTGCTCGCAGTCGGCGACGCCGGCGTGGACGCATCCGCCGCCCGCCTGGCCGCCCGGCTCGCCCGACCGGATGGCGGCATCGTCGTCCCGGCGCGGATCGCCGTTCGCGGGACGCCGAGAGTGCCGGGCCAGCAGGGGTCGAACGGCGGAGTGGTCCTGTGGTCGGCCGCCGAGGTCGCCGCTGCCTCGGCTGCTCTGGCCGCCTGCGGTATCGATACCGAGCTGTGCCGCCGGGCCGACAGCTCGGTCGCCCAAGGCCTGGCCCACGTCGCGCAGAGCGAGGACGCCTCCCTGCTCGTCCTGACCGCCGGTCCCAGCCGGGTCCGGCTGGACGAGGTACTCGCCGACTCGCCCGTTCCGGTCCTGGTGGTCTTCGGTGAGCCCCGGGTCGCCGCGGTCCAGGTCGTGCCGGCCGAGGAGCCGCTGCTCGACGCAGTGGCGACCCTGCTCGGGCGCGCCGGGGTCGAGGTGACCCGGCCGCGCAATGTCGCCGACGACGCGGACAGCGACGCGTGGCTGGGCGACGGCGCGGCGCCGGCCGTCCTGGTCCTGCAGCCCGGGGTCGCCTTCCTCAGAGCCGCGGCCGCGCGCGGTACCTCGGTGCTGGGGGTGTGGCCG
>JAYVYM010000334.1:0-14399 GCA_043784245.1 Frankiales bacterium | reverse complement strand
GGGCCGAGCGCGGGCCCGAGCCGGTTGCCGGCGGTACACCGCTGGTGCTCAGCGTCGGGAGCTTCGAGCCGCGCAAGAACCAGCTGGCGCTGCTGGTGGCGGCCGAGCGGCTCTGGCGCGAGGGCCTGCGTTTTCGCCTGCTGTTCATCGGTGGCGGCGGGTGGCGCACCGAGTTCGAGGCGCTGGTCAACCGGCTGAAGACGCACGGCCGCGACGTCGACGTCGCGGTGCAGGTGAGCGACGCCGAGCTGCGCGGGGCCTACCGGCGTGCCCGATTCACCGTCTTGACCAGCCTGCACGAGGGATACGGGTTGCCGGTCGCGGAGTCGCTCGCGTACGGCGTCCCGGCCCTGACGACGAGCTACGGCAGCACCGCCGAGATCGCGGCCGAGGGCGGGGCGCTGCTGGTCGATCCGCGCGACGACGACGCGCTGGTGCGCGAGCTACGCCGGATGATCACCGACGATGCCCTGATAGCGGCGTTGCGCGCGGAAGCGCTCGCCCGGCCGGTACGCACCTGGGACGACTACGCCGCAGAGCTGTGGCAGGCGCTCGCGACGGGCAGCGTGCCGGCGTGAGCCGGCTGGCCGGAGGCGCCTCGGCGCTGCTCGATCGCTGGGGCGGTGCTCTTGACCGCCCGGAACGACTCGTGGCCGCTGTCGACCGACTGCCCGGGGCGTGGGGCGGCGCTGCGGCGCAGCGCCTGGCGGCGCTCGCGACCGCCCTGGCGCCTGATGCCGCACCCACGACCGGTGCTCGCCTCGGTGTCGTGCTGGACGAGCTGGCCGGCGGGAAGGCCGGTGTCGCCTGGTTGACCCTCGCGGTCCTGAGCGCCGAGCTGCCGCTGGTGACCGATGTGCAGCGTCTGCAGCGGGCGGTACGCCTCGACGGGCCGCTGGCGGCCGTCCGGCCGCTGCTGCTGCGCTCGGGCCTGCACGAGGCTTTCAGCCACGGCGGGCCGCCGCGGGTCGAGGTGACCGGCGGGGTGGTCGTGGACGTCGCCCACACGGCCCGCACCGGCCTGGCCACCGGCATCCAGCGGGTCACCCGCGAGACGGTCCGCCGCTGGGCCGGCACCCACGAAATGCAGCTGGTCGGCTGGGCCGACGGCTTGCGGGCGCTGCGCCCACTTGACCCGGCTGAGCGACGGCAGGCACTCACCGGCGCAGGCGGCGCGCTGGCGCCCGGTGAGCGTCCCACCGTCGGCACCGTCGTCGTGCCATGGCAGGGCACCTTCCTGCTCCCGGAGCTGGCCCCCGAGCGGGAGCGCACGCTGCGGCTGATGGCGCTCTCCCGCTACGCGCAGTGCCGCACCGCCACCATCGGCTACGACTGCGTGCCCATCAGCTCAGCTGAGACCACCGACCTCGGGGTGAGCGAGGCATTCGCCGGCTATCTGGCTGCTGTGCGCCACTTCGACCGGGTCGCGACGATCTCGGCCGCCGCCGCGACGGAGTACCGCGGCTGGCGCACGATGCTCAAGGCGATCGGTGTCGCCGGCCCTGACATCCGGGCTGTGCCGCTGCCCACCGAGCGGGTCGTGCCGACCGCGGACGACTGCGCCCGCGCTCGGGCCCGCTTCCTCGTCGGCGACCTGCCGCTGCTGTTGTGCGTCGGCACCCACGAGCCGCGCAAGAACCACGTCGCCCTGCTGCACGCTGCGGAGACGGCCTGGCGGGCCGGCCACCGGTTCAGTTTGAGCTTCATCGGCGGTCACTCCTGGAGCAGCGACCGCTTCGTCAACAGCCTGGCGACGCTGCAGGCCGCCGGTCGACCTGTGGATGACCACCGCGACGTGGACGACGGCACGCTCTGGGGGGCGTACGCGCTCAGCCGTGCGGTGGTCTTCCCGTCCCTGCACGAAGGCTTCGGGTTGCCGGTCGCCGAGGCCCTCGCGGTCGGTACTCCCGTCGTCACCTCCTCGTTCGGCAGCATGGCCGAGATCGCGGCCGGCGGTGGCGCGCTGCTGGTCGACCCGCGCGACGACGCCGCCCTCGCCACCGTCCTCGGCGTCGTGGCTTCCGACCCCACCGCGGTGGCCCGGCTGCGCGCCGAGGCTGCGGCCCGCCCGGCCCGGACCTGGGACGAGTACGCGGCGGAGCTGTGGACCTACTTCTGCGACCCCGGGACCACCGCATGAGCGAGCTCGTCGACACCGCCGCACCCGCCGGGACCATTGCGGAGGTGGCCCACCTGCGGACCGAACGGCTGGCGAGTCTGCCGCTGGTCAACGCCGTCGGCGGGGGCGGCCTGCTCGCGGGGACGGCCCGCTCGCTCCGCGAGTTGTGGGCCTACCGCGAGCTGCTGGGGCTGCTGGTACGCCGGGAGCTGAAGGCGCGCTACAAGGACAGCACGCTGGGCTTCCTGTGGAGCCTGCTGCGACCGCTGTCACTGCTGCTGGTGTACTACGTCGCCATCGGCAAGTTCCTCGGCGCACAGCGCACGATCGATGACTTCGCGATCTTCGTGTTCACCGGGTTGACGCTCTGGAGCCTGTTCACGGAGATCATCGCGGGTGGCACCGGGTCGATCGTCGGCAACGGCGGGTTGATCAAGAAGGTGTACCTGCCGCGCGAGGTGTTCCCGCTCTCGGTGGTTGGGTCGGCGCTGTTCAACTTCTGCACCCAGCTGGTCGTCCTGGTGATTGCCGTGGGCCTGTCCGGCCACATCCCGAGCGGGACCCGCCTGCTGTACGCCCCCCTGGCCGTCGCCGTGCTCGTCGTGTGGGCGACCGCGTTCGCCTTCGCGCTGTCGGCGGTCAACGTGTACCTGCGCGACGTGCAGTACCTCGTCGAGATCTCGCTCATGACGCTGTTCTGGGCGTCGCCGATCGTCTACTCCTGGAAGCTGGTGCTCCTCACCCTCGGCGGTGGCCGGGCAGCCGACCTCTACCTGCTCAACCCGGTGACTGCAGCCGTGCTGGGGATGCAGCGGACCTTCTGGGTGGCCGGCACCAGTGACCCCTTCCCGGCCGGGCTCGGCCTGCGGCTGGTGCTCATGCTGGGCGTCGGGCTGCTGCTGCTCTGGGCCGGCCAGCGGCTGTTCAGCCGCCTCGAAGCCGACTTCGCGCAGGAGATCTGATGGCCGGCCCGGTCGTGGTGAGCCTGCGGGGCGTGTCGAAGCGGTTCGTGATCCGCAAGGACAAGTCGCTCAAGGAGCGGGTCGTCAACGCCTCGCGCTCACGCCAGCACCGCGAGGACTTCTGGGCACTTCGCGACATCGACCTCGACATCGAGGCAGGCACGACCGTGGGGCTGATCGGGCCCAACGGGTCGGGCAAGTCCACGCTGCTCAAGACGATCGGCGGCATCCTGCAGCCGACCTCCGGGCAGGTGCTGCGGCGCGGGCGGCTCGCTGCCCTGCTCGAGCTCGGCGCCGGCTTCCACGCCGACCTGACCGGGCGCGACAACGTCTACCTCAATGCCTCCATCCTGGGGCTGAGCAAGGCGCAGACCGATCGGCACTTCGACGAGATCGTCGCCTTCTCGGGCATCGAGCGCTTCATCGACACCCAGGTGAAGTTCTACTCGTCCGGCATGTACGTGCGGCTGGCGTTCGCGGTCGCCGTGCACGTCGACCCGGACGTGCTGCTGGTCGACGAGGTGCTGGCCGTCGGTGACGAGCCGTTCCAACGCAAGTGCATGGACCGGATCCGCTCCTTCCAGAAGGAGGGGCGCACCATCGTCCTGGTCACCCACGCGCTCGACACCGTCGTCGACATCTGCGACCGCGCGGTCGTGCTGGAGAACGGCACGGTGGAGCTGGACGGTGACCCGCGGGCCGCCACCCGGCTGCTGCGCCGGGACTTCGAGACCGCCCGGCAGAGCGACCAGCAGGAGTCCCGCGACGCCGGAGCCGACCTGCCCGCCGCCCGGGTCCTCGCGGTGCGGCTGCTCGGCGCCGACGGCCGGCCGGTCGACAGCGTCGCCTACGGCACGCCGGTCGGGGTCGAGGTCGACGTCCGGGCCGACAGCCCGCTCACGGACTGGGTGCTGGGCATCGGCATCGACACGCCGGCCGGCCAGAACCTCTGGGGCACCAACACCCAGCTGCTCGGGCAGCGACTCGAGACGCTCACCGGGGCCCGGACGCTGCGCCTGGACCTGGGCGGGATGTACGTCGGCGGCGGGCAGTACCAGCTGCACGGCGCGATCGCGATCTGGTCAGGTCCGCAGGTGCACCGACTGCCCGAGGCGTGCTCGTTCACCGTCGAGACCGACGGCAGCACCGTCGGACCGCTGGGCGTGGCCGCGAGCCTGTCGACCTCGGTCTCAGCCATCTCGTCGGCCAGCCCGGCCTGAGCGAGCCCGTCGATGGAGGTTTGCTAGTGGACATCGTCAAGCAGCTTGCGGCGCCGCTGCGCAGCTACTTCAACCCCCGCTTCGAGGCGGTTGTCGCGCTGGTCCGGTCCCGCAGCGACGCCCTGCAGCAGCAGCTCGACGAGCTTGTCCGGCAGAACGCGAACACCGAGGCGGGGCACAGGCTGGTCGTGGCGCGCTACGAGACCCTGGTCCGGGCGCTCGCGGACGACAGCCCGGGCCGCCTGTCGCGGCTGGGTCCGATCGGCCTCGCCGGTCTGCTGGGCGAGCATGCCGACGGCACCGAGCTCGAGCGGCAGGCCCAGCTGATGTCCCGCATCGACGTCAGCGGCCACCACAGCGGTCCGCGCCCGACGTTCGACCGGCTGGTGTCGCAGGCGGCGGCCGCGGCCGACTTCCGGCACCCGGCCTTCAGGTACTGGGCGGAGCTGGTGCATCCGTACGAGCTGTACATGGTGGCGCCGTTCAAGCACCGCAAGCTGTGGGAGTGGGTCTACATCCTGGAGGCCGTCAGGCAGTCCGGCGGCTTGCGAGAGGGGGCGACCGCGCTGGGCTTCGGTGTCGGCAACGAGCCGGTGCCGGCACTGCTCGCGTCGCACGGCATCCGGGTGCTGGCCACCGACCAGGACATCACGACCAGCGGGCAGTGGGCCGAGACCGGCCAGCACCTCGGGAGCCTGCACGACCTGCGGCGCCCGCAGATCGTCTCCGACGACGAGCTGGCGAGGCTGGTCGGCGTGCGAGCTGTCGACATGAACGACCCGCTCGACGACCTGGGCAGCTACGACATCGTCTGGTCCTCCTGTGCGCTCGAGCACCTCGGCAGCCCGGCCGCCGGCCTGGACTTCGTCCTACGGGCGGCGCGCCTGCTCAAGCCGGGCGGGGTGTCCGTGCACACCACGGAGCTCGAGCTGACCGTGCGCACGGAGTCTGCCGAGTACGGCAACTGCGCGGTCTACCGCCGCGAGGAGCTGTTGGCGGCAGCGCAGCGGCTGCGGGACGAGGGCTTCGAGGTCGACGTCAATCCCATGGTCTCGCTCGACACCCCTGAGGAGCGGTGGGTCAGCCAGGCCCTGGCACGCAGCGACGGCCACGACATCTCGCACCTGCGGCTGCAGATCGGCGAGAGCATCTCGACCTCGTTCGGGCTGCTCGTACGGCGCCCGGACTGACCTGCGACAACCGCTAGCCTGACCGACCGGGCGCCGACCAGCCCCCCGCCCCTGCCGAGAGGTCCACGTGCCCAGCGCGCTCATCACCGGGATCACCGGCCAGGACGGCCTTTACCTCGCCGAGCACCTGCTCGCAAAGGGCTACGACGTCTTCGGGCTCATCCGCGGCCAGAACAACCCCAAGTACGAGCTGGTGCGTCGGGTCGTCCCGGGGGTGCAGCTGCTGACCGGCGACCTGACCGACCTCTCCAGCCTGCTGCGCGCGCTGGAGACCTCGCAGCCCCAGGAGCTCTACAACCTCGGGGCGATCTCGTTCGTCGCCTACTCCTGGGAGAACGCCCGGGTGACCTCCGAGGTGACCGGCCTGGGGGTACTCAACGTCCTCGAGGCGATCCGCCTCTACAGTCGCGGCGACCTCTCGCAGGTGCGCTTTTACCAGGCGTCGAGCTCGGAGATGTTCGGCAAGGTGCAGCAGGTGCCGCAGAGCGAGGCCACCCTGCTCTGGCCGCGTTCGCCGTACGGCGTGGCCAAGGTCTACGGCCACTACATGACCATCAACTACCGCGAGTCCTACGGTCTGCACGCCTCCTCGGGCATCCTGTTCAACCACGAGTCGCCACGTCGCGGGCCGGAGTTCGTCACGCGCAAGGTCTCGCAGGCCGTCGCCCGGATCTCGCTGGGCGTGCAGGACGGCATCGTCATGGGCAACCTCGACGCCCGCCGCGACTGGGGCTTCGCCGCGGACTACGTCGATGCCATGTGGCGGATGCTGCAGCAGGACCAGGCTGACGACTACGTCATCTCCACCGGCGAGACGCACTCGATCCGCGAGCTGCTGGACGTCGCCTTCCGCCGGGTCGGCATCTCGGACTGGGAGCCGCTGGTCACCCAGGACCCACGCTTCCTGCGCCCGGCCGAGGTCGACCTGTTGATCGGAGACTCGGCCAGGGCACGCGAGCGGCTCGGCTGGGCGCCGAAGGTCGGCTTCCAGGAGCTCGTCGAGATGATGGTCGACCATGATCTTGAAGAGCAGAAGGCCCTGGCGCGCTGATCATGGGGCTGCCCGACGGGGGCCCGCGACCGCCCGCCCGCGCCCTGGTCACGGGTATCACCGGTCAGGACGGCGGCTACCTCGCCGAACGCTTGCTGGACGAGGGCTGGGCGGTCCACGGCATGGTCCGCGGCGACGACCCCGGGCGGGCGGACCTGCTCGAACGCTGTCCCGACGCGGTGCTGCACGACGGCGATCTACGCGACGAGAGCTCGCTGGCGCGGGTGGTGCGCGACGCCGACCCCGACGAGGTCTACAACCTCGGGGGGATCAGCTCGGTGGCCTTCTCCTGGGAGCACCCGGTGCTGACCGCCGACGTGGTCGCCCTCGGCGCCGCCCGACTTCTCGACCAGGCGTGGCGCCACCAGGAGCGCCGAGGCCGGGCGGTGCGCTTCGTCCAGGCGTCCAGCGCCGAGATCTTCGGGGACCCGCAGACCGCCCCGCAGGACGAGTCGACGCCGGTGCGGCCGACCTCGCCGTACGGCGCGGCGAAGGCGCACGCGCACGCGCTCACCGGCGTGTACCGGGCCCGTGGCCTGCATGCGGTGTCGCTGGTGCTCTACAACCACGAGTCGCCGCGGCGGCCGGCCAGCTTCGTCACCCGCAAGATCACCCAGGCGGCCGCCCGGATCGCGAGCGGCCGGCAGGACGAGCTCGTGCTGGGCAACCTTGACGCGCGCCGCGACTGGGGCTGGGCGCCCGACTACGTCGACGCGATGGTGCGAGCGGCCAGGCACCCGGTCGCCGGCGACTACGTGGTCGCGACCGGCGAAGCCCGCACGGTGCGCGACTTCGTCCAGGCCGCCTTCGCCCGGGCCGGGGTCGACGACTGGCAGGACCGGGTACGTGTCGACCCCGCGCTGGTGCGTCCGGTCGACGCCGCCCTGCAGGTCGGTGACGCGGGCCGGGCCCGCAGGGTGCTCGGCTGGGCGCCGACGGTGGGCTTCGAGGAGCTGGTCGGCCGAATGGTCGACGCCGACCTGCCGCCTGCCGGCTGAGCGCTCGCCCCTGAACCGCGGCTGGATCACGCTCCAGCACTCGAGTGCCGGCGCCGACGGTCAAGGGACAGCATGACCAGAAGGAGCCCCGCGGTGCCCGGACTGCCACGACCCAGCCAGCTGCTCCGCCCGCCCGCGCGGGCGATGATGGCGGTCACCACCGTGGCGGCGCTCGGTCTGGCCGGTGTGCTGGTCGGGCTGCCTGTGGCGGGCCCGGCCGCCGCCGATGTCGTGGTCCAGGAGGTCTACGAACGGCCCGCCGACGGCGTGTTCCCGGTCGAGGGGCACGGCTGGGGGCACGGCCGCGGGATGTCCCAGTGGGGCGCGCAGGGCGCCGCGACCCTGGGCCTGTCGGCCGACACGATCACCGCGACGTACTACCCGGGCACGACTCGGACCCTGCTGCCGGACCGCCCGATCAAGGTGCTGCTGAACAACGACGGGCCCGGCGCGTCGGGGCTCACCGACACCGACGTCGCGATGGCGGCCGGGCTCACGGCGACCGACGAGGGCACGGGGGCGACGCTGGCGCTGCCGGCCGGCCCGAGCCGCTACCGGGTGGTCGCCGGTCTGGGCAGCGCCGAGCGGCTGCAGCGCCTGGACGGGAGCAGCTGGACCGACACCAACTACCTCGGCCGGGTCGACGCGACCGGGCCGATCTCCTTTGCCGGCCCCACCTTCCTGCGGCTCGCTCTGCCGGACGGCTCGCAGCGCGACTACCGGGGTCGTCTCCGGGCGGTGCGCTCAGCAGGCGGGGTGGTCAGCATCGACGAGCTGCGCCTGGAGGACTACCTGCTCGGTGTGGTGCCACGCGAGGCCTTCTCGTCCTGGCTTCCCGAGGCGCTCAAGGCGCAGGCCATCGCCGCGCGCAGCTACTCGGCGTACAAGCGCGACCACGCCCCGAGCGGCAGCTACGACATCTGCGACACCACCAGCTGCCAGGTCTTCGACGGCAGCCGCACGATCAGCGCCGCCGGCACGGTCACCGAGATCGAGGTGGCCAGCACCTCCCAGGCGGTCGCCGCGACCTCGACCGTCGTACGGGCCTTCGGCGGCAGGGCGATCTTCGCGGAGTTCTCCAGCTCCAACGGCGGCTGGTCGACTGCCGGCGGCCAGCCGTACCTCGTTGCCCAGCGCGACGACTGGGACGGCGTCGCGCCGAACAGCGTGCACACCTGGACCGGCCGGGTCGGCGCCGCCGACCTGGAGCGGTCCTTCCCGACGGTGGGCACGCTGCGCCGCATCCGGGTCACCGCGCGGGACGGCAACGGCGACTGGGGCGGCCGGGTGAGCGCCGTGGTCCTCGAAGGCGTGGCGGCCGACGGCAGCGCGACCAGCGTCCCGACGACCGGCGCCGGCGGCTACTCCGCCGCACCCTGGCCGGCCCGGTCGGACGGGCTGCGCTCGACGTGGTGGCACGTCACCGGCGTGTCGACGCCGCAGATGGTGAAGCTCGTCCAGGCGATGTACCTGGACCTGCTCGGCAGGCCCGCCGACGATGGCGGCCTGCGCGGCTGGTCCTCACAGCTGGCCAGCGGCCAGCTGACCGCCCAGAGCCTGGCGCTGTCGCTGGGCCGCTCACCAGAGAACACCGGTCGCGTCGTGACCGGGCTGTACGCGGAGGTCCTCGCCCGCGCCCCCGACCCGGTCGGGCTGGACGGCTGGTCGGCCGTCCTGCAGAGCGACCCGACGCAGGTCGCCGCCGTCGCCGCAGCGATCTACGGCAGCGAGGAGCACTTCGCGGTCAACGGCCACGACGCGCGCCGCTGGGTGACCGCGCTGTACCGGCAGGTGCTGCTGCGCGACCCCGACCCGGCCGAGCTGGCGGCCTGGGTCGGTCAGGTCCCGACGCTCGGACGCACCGCGATCGCACGCGGCTTCTACGACTCGCCGGAGAGCAGCCAGCGCCGAGTACAGACCCTGTACGTCAACCTGCTCGGTCGCTCCGTCGACCCCACCGGGCTCGCCGGCTGGCCGGCCGTCGTCGCGCAGCAGGGCGACATCACGCTCGCGTCCTACCTGGCCTCCTCCGCGGAGTACCTGGCCCGGGCTCAGCTGCGGTAGCACCCGCGCTGGGCGCCCGACCCGGCGACGACCCGGATAGCGTCGGGGAGTGCGCGTCGGGGTGGTGCTCGAGCAGTGCCTGGCACCGGTGCCGGGCGGCACCGGCCGCTACAGCCGTGAGCTGGCCGC
This sequence comes from Frankiales bacterium, assembly GCA_043784245.1. Lineage (GTDB taxonomy): Bacteria > Actinomycetota > Actinomycetes > Mycobacteriales > SCTD01 > JAYVYM01. The sequence continues at coordinate 4,666 of JAYVYM010000334.1, read as the reverse complement.
TTCGCTCGCGCGTACGGCGCTGCCTGGCGACGACGTGCAGGGATGGACGGCGCTGCACCGCGACCGTTCGGCGGCGCGGGTGCCCGGCGTCGGCGGCCCGCATCTGCTGCCGCTGCCGCGGCGCGCGCTGTTCGCCGCCTGGGAGCGGCGGACCGGCCCGGGTGTGCGCGCAGCACTCGTGCACGCGCCGACCCCGCTCGCCCCGCCCCGGCGCGGCACGCCACTGGTGGTCACCGTCCACGACGCCGTCCCGTGGACCCACCCCGAGACCCTGACGGCACGCGGCGTGCGGTGGCACCGGGCCGCGGTCGCCGTCGCGGTCGGCACCGCGGACCTGGTGGTCGTCCCCACCCACGCGGTCGCGCGCGAGCTGAGTCAGCACCTGCCCGTGGTGCAGGAGCGGCTGCTCGTTGTCGGCGAGGGTGTCAGCCGTGACCTGGCGCCGCCGGTCGATGCCGACGCGCGGGCCGACCGGCTCACGTTGCCCGACGGCTACCTGCTGACCGTCGCCACGCTCGAGCCGCGCAAGGGCCTGGCCGGGCTGCTGCGGGCGCTCGCCGACCCGGCCGCCCCCGACCTGCCGCTGCTCTGCGCCGGCCAGCCCGGCTGGGGCGGTCAGGATGTCCTTGCGCTGGCCGAATCGGCCGGGCTCGCCGACGGCCGGGTGCGCCTGCTCGGCCGGGTGAGCGACCCCGACCTGGCCGTGCTGCTCGCCCGCGCGACGGCGGTGGTCGTGCCGAGCCTGGCCGAGGGCTTCGGACTGCCGGTCCTTGAGGCCATGGCGGTCGGCACGCCGGTGCTCACCAGCACCGCGGCTGCACTGGTCGAGGTCGGCGGCGGCGCCACGCACGTCAGCGAACTCGACGCGCCCGAGCTGGCCCGGGCGCTCACGCAGGTCACGCAGGACGGCCCGCTGCGGGACCGGCTGCGGCGCGACGGCCCACGGCGGGCCGCGGCGTACGACTGGGACGACGCGGCCCGCACGCTGTGGCGCGCGTACCGCGACCTGGGGCAGGCGTACCGCACCCGACCCCCCGCCCGGGCGTAGGCTCAAAAGGCCCGAACCGTCGGGCATCACGCCCGAACGGAGCCTGCGCTGTCCCCGCACCCTCGCGTCCTGGTCGACGCGACCGCCGTCCCTGCGGACCGGGGTGGTGTGGGTCGATATGTCGATGGCCTGGTGTCAGCGCTGGGGCGGTCCGGCGCAGACTTCGCGCTGGTCTGCCAGCGCGCCGACGCCGAGCGCTACGGGGCTGTCGCGCCACAGGCCCGCATCGTCGCCGGGCCGGCCGCGATCTCCCACCGGCCCGCGCGGCTGGCCTGGGAGCAGACCGGGCTGCCGCTGGTGGCCTCCCAGGTGGAGGCGCAGGTCGTGCACGCCCCGCATTACACGATGCCGCTGCGGGCCGGCCGGCCGGTGGTCGTCACGGTGCACGACGCGACCTTCTTCACCGAGCCCGAGATGCACACCACCGTCAAGGGCACCTTCTTCCGCTCCGCGACGCGTGCCGCGCTGCGCCGGTCGGCCCGGTGCATTGTCCCGAGCCGGGCGACCCGGGACGAGCTGGTGCGGGTGCTCGACGCCGACCCCGGCACGATCGACGTCGCCCACCACGGCGTCGACCAGAGCACGTTCCACGTCCCGTCCGACGCAGAGAAGCAGCGGGTCCAGGCGCGGCTGGGCCTGGACGGGCTGCCCTACATCGCCTTCCTGTCGACCCTGGAGCCGCGCAAGAACGTGCCCGGTCTGGTCCGGGGCTGGGTGCAGGCGTGCGCCGGGCGCGAGACGCCACCCGCGCTCGTACTGGCCGGTGGATCTGGCTGGGACGACGAGATCGACGGGGTGATCGCGGAGGTGCCGCCATCGCTGCGGGTCATGCGGCCGGGCTACCTGCGCTTCCAGGACCTGCCGGGCTTCCTGGGCGGTGCACTCGTCGTCGCCTACCCGTCCTTCGGCGAGGGCTTCGGCCTGCCGGTGCTGGAGGCCATGGCGACCGGCGCGCCGGTGCTGACCACCGCGCGCCTGGCGTTGCCGGAGGTCGGTGGCGACGCCGTCGCCTACACCGAGCCCGACGCCGGCTCCATCGCGGTGGCGCTCTCGGCGCTGCTCGACGACCCGGACCGGCGCGCCGCGCTCGGCGAGGCCGGGCACGTGCGCTCGCGGCAGTTCACCTGGGAGGCGAGCGCCGAGGCGCACCTGGCCAGCTACGCCCGCGCCGTGGCGTGAGCCCCCCCGATCTGGTTCCCCGGGTCATCGTGCTGCTGGCGACGTACGACGGACTGCGCTGGCTGGGCGAGCAGGTGGACAGCATCCTGGGGCAGCGGGGTGTCACGCTCGAGGTGATCGTGTCCGACGACATGTCCTCGGACGGCACCTGGGAGTGGCTGCAGGAGCGCGCGGCGACCGAGCCGCGGCTGACGCTGCTGCCTCGGCAGCGGGCCGGCGGTGCAGCGGCGAACTTCTTCCGGCTGTTGCGTGAGGTGGACCTGAGCGGCGACCCGCTGGTCGCTTTGTCCGACCAGGACGACGTGTGGTTGCCAGGCAAGCTCGCTTCGCAGGTCGCCCAGCTCGCCCGCGACGGCGCCGACGGTGTCTCGTCCAATGTCACGGCCTTCGACGCGGCGGGTACGCGCGCCCTGCTGCGCAAGGATTTCCCGCAGCGCCGGTTCGACTACCTGTTCGAGGGACCAGGCCCCGGCTGCACCTTCGTCCTGTCGAGCCGCCTGGTGGCGCAGCTCCAGGCGTTGTTGCGCACGCGCGCCGGTGTGGCCTCGGGTGTCGACTTCCACGACTGGCTGATCTACGGCGTGTGCCGCGCCCGCGGCTGGCGGTGGTCGATCGCCGGCGAGCCGACTGTCGACTACCGCCAGCACGAGACGAATGCCTTCGGGGCCAACCTCACCGTGCGCTCGGCGGTGCACCGCCTGGGGCTGGTGCGCCGCAAGTGGCACCGGCGCGAGGCCGTGGCGATGGCCGAGGTGGCACTGCAGGTGGCGCCGGCCAATCGGCGGGCCGAGCTCGCGCGCCTGATCGGGCTGCTGTCCGACGATGGTGTGCGGGCGCGCCTGCGGCTGGTCGGCATGGCGCCGCAGCTGAGACGTCGACCGCGTGACCGCGCGGCGATCGGCATGCTGATGCTGCTGGGCATCTGGTGAACGGGTGGGGGAGTGCGCGATGAAGGTCCTGCTGGTCGGTGGGAGCGGGTTCATCGGCTCCCGGCTGATCGGGGTGCTGCTCGAGCGGGGTCAGGAGGTCACCAACGTCGACCTTCGGCCCTCGGCGGCGCACCCCGCGGTGACGACCCTCGGAGACGTCCGCGACCTCGCCGCGATGACCTCGGCGTCGGCCGGTGTCGACGTCGTCGTTAACCTTGCCGCTGAGCACCGCGACGACGTCCGGCCGCTCTCGCTGTACGAGGAGGTCAACGTCGGGGGTGCGCGCACCCTGGTGCAGGCGGTGCAGGCCGGCGGGGTCCGGCGGATCGTGTTCACCAGCTCGGTCGCGGTGTACGGCCTGGGGGTGCCGCACCCCAGCGAGACGTCGCCGACCGCGCCCTTCAACGAGTACGGCCGTACCAAGCTGCTCGCGGAGGGCGTCTACCGCGGCTGGGCCGAGGCCGACCCGGCGCGCGGGCTGGCGATCGTCCGGTCCTCTGTGGTCTTCGGCGAGGGCAACCGGGGCAATGTGTGGACCCTCGCGCAGCAGGTCGCGTCCGGCCGCTTCCTGATGGTCGGCGACGGCCACAACCGCAAGTCGATGGCGTACGTCGGCAACGTGGCCGCGTACCTCGCCGGCGTCATCGAGGACGGCCCCCCCGGCGCGACGACGACCAACTACGCCGACAAGCCCGACCTGCCCACGCGCGAGCTCGTCGAGCTGCTGCAGAACGCGCTGGGCTCCCGGCCCCGGCTGCGGCGGCCGGTGCCGTTGGCTCTCGGCATGGCCGCCGGGCATGGGTTCGACCTGCTGGCCCGGGTGACCGGTCGCAGCTTCCCGATCAGCGCGGTGCGCATCCGCAAGTTCGGCGCGGAGACGACGGTCGACACGTCCCGGCTGGAGGCGAGCGGCTTCCAGCGGTTGTTCTCGCTCACCGACGGCCTGCGCCGCACCCTGGCCGCCGACCTGCCGCAGCACCCGGCGGTGCGGACATGAGGCACTGCCTGATCCTGGCCGGCGGCTCCGGCACGCGGCTCTGGCCGTTCTCGACCGCCGGCCTGCCCAAGCAGCTTGTCCCGCTGCTGCAGGGCCGCTCGCTGCTGGACCTCGCGGTCGCGCGGGCGACGTCGGTCGTCCCGGCCGAGCGGGTCTGGCTCGGCGCCGGGCAGCAGCTGCGCGCCGCCGTCTCGTCGGTCGAGGGGCTGCGAGCGGACCGCGTCGTTGTCGAGCCGTCCGGTCGCGACACCCTGCCGGCGGCCGCTCTGGGCTGCGCGGTCATCGCGGCAAGCGACCCGGACGCCGTGGTTGCCGTCCTCACCGCCGACCACCTCATCGAGCCGCTCGACGCCTTTGCCTCGACGCTCACAGAGGGCTTCGCGCTCGCCGAGTCCGGCACGAACACGCTCGTGACTTTCGGGGTGGTGCCGGACGCGCCGGCCACGGAGTTCGGCTACCTCGAGCTCGGCGACCCGCTGACCGGGTCGGCCCGGGTGGTGGCCAGCTTCCGGG
>JAYVYM010000333.1:0-2568 GCA_043784245.1 Frankiales bacterium | reverse complement strand
CCTCCCGGCTGGGCAGCACGGGCAGCAGCGCCCGCTCGGCCAGCGCGCCGTGGCCGATCTCGCGGCGTTTGGGCGAGCCCACCCGGCCGGTCTCGCCGGTGGAGTAGGGCGGGAAGTTGTAGTGGTGCATGTAGCGCTTGCGGTTCTCCGGGTTGAGCGTGTCGACCATCTGCTCCATGCGGGTCATGTTGAGCGTCGTGACGCCCATGATCTGGGTCTCGCCGCGCTCGAACAACGCCGAGCCGTGGACCCGGGGCAGCACCTCCACCTCCGCGGACAGCTGGCGGATGTCGGCGAGGCCTCGGCCGTCGATCCGGGCACCGTCCTGCACGATCCGGCGGCGCACAACGGTCTTGGTCAGGCTACGGAAGGCAGCGCTGACCTCCTTCTCACGGCCCTCGAACCGGCTCGCGAGAGCGCCCATGACCGTGGCCTTGGCGGCGTCGGTGGCGGCCTCGCGGGCCTGCTTGTCGGCGATCTGCATCGCCGCGGACAGGTCGGCCTCGCCAACCTCGGTGACGGCGGCCAGCACGTCGTCGGAGTAGTCGAGGAAGACCGGGAACTCCAGCGGCTCCTTCGGCGACTTGGCCTTGAGCTCGTTCTGGGCGCGGCAGATCGCGGCGATCGGGGCCTTGGCGGCCTCGAGCCCCTCGGCAACGACCTCCTCGGTCGGCGCGGTGCCGCCACCGTTCAGGACTTCGTACACGTTCCGGGTGGCCTCCGCCTCGACCATCATGATCGCGACGTCGCCGTCGTCGAGCAGGCGCCCCGCCACGATCATGTCGAAGGTCGCGTTCTCCAGCTCCTCCGTCGAGGGGAAGGCGACCCAGCCTGCGGCCGTCCGGGCGACCCGGGTGGCGCCTACCGGACCGGTGAACGGCAGGCCGGACAGCAGCACCGACGCCGCGGCGGAGTTGATCGCCAGCACGTCGTACAGGTGGGTGGGCTCCAGCGAAAGGATGGTCGAGACCACCTGGACCTCGTTGCGCAGGCCCTTCTTGAACGACGGGCGCAGCGGCCGGTCGGTGAGCCGGCAGGTCAGGATGGCATCCTCCGACGGCCGGCCCTCGCGGCGGAAGAACGACCCGGGGATCTTGCCGACGGCATACATCCGCTCCTCGACGTCCACCGTCAGCGGGAAGAAGTCGAGGTTGTCCTTCGGGCGCTTGCTGGCGGTGGTCGCCGACAGCACCATCGTGTCGCCGAGGTAGATGGTGACGGCGCCCGCGGCCTGCTTGGCCAGCCGGCCGGTCTCAAAACGGATGACCCGCTTGCCGCCGGGGTTCTCGATGACCGCGTCGACGAACTCGCTGCCATAGATGTAGCTCTCGTTCTCGCCCTCCATGGGCACTCCCTCTTTACTGCGGACCGGACCCTCGACAGCGGAGCCGGCGCTCAGTGGAGGCGGCCAGATCTGGTCTGGGCGCCACTCCCGAGAACCGGGTCGCGTGCATCGGCTGGTCCGGCTCGTGGCGTCGCAGGACGGCTGTCCTACGACGAAGGGGAGCACCCGGACGGGTACTCCCCTGCGTACGGTCTAGCGGCGAAGACCCAGCCGCGCGATCAACGAGCGGTAGCGACTGATGTCGGTCTTCTCGAGGTACTTCAGCAGGCGCTTGCGACGTCCGACCAGCAGCAGCAGGCCGCGGCGGGTGTGGTGGTCGTGCTTGTGCTCGCGAAGGTGCGCGGTGAGGTCGGAGATACGACGCGTGAGCATCGCCACCTGCACCTCGGGCGAACCGGTGTCCGCCTCGACCGTGGCGTACTCGGCCATGATCGACTGCTTGGTCGTGGTGTCGAGCGGCACGTTGCTCCCCGAGAGGTCTCCGGTGTGCACCCGAGGTCTGCTTCACCCGGGCATGGACGACACACCGCCGGCAGCACCGGCGTTGACCAAGCCTAGCAGCGCAGGAGGTGGACGGCCGCGCGAGCGGCTGGGGCGGGTCACCGTTCGGGCAGGGTCAGCTCCCTCGTGTGAGCGACATCGCGGGCCATCTGAGCCACGAGCGCGTCGACGTCGTCAAAGCGCAGCGTGTCGCGCAGCCGGGCGGTGAAGGCGAGGCCGACCTGCTCGCCGTAGAGGTCGCCGGTGAAGTCCAGGACGTAGGCCTCCACCCGACGCTCCGGACCCTCGAAGGTCGGGTTGGTGCCGATACTGATGGCCGCAGGGAGCTCGCTGCCCGCCAGGACCAGCCGGCCGGCGTAGACGCCGTCGGTGGGTACCGCGCTCCAGGGCAACGGCTGCAGATTGGCCGTCGGGTAGCCCAGCTCCCGGCCGCGCTGGTCACCGCGGACCACGACGCCGTCGACGCGATGCTCGCGCCCGAGCGCCTGGGCCGCCTGCTCGACGTCGCCGGCCTGGACGCAGGACCGGATGTAGGTCGAGGACCAGGTCGTGTCCGCGCTGCCGAGCAGCGGGACCCCCTCGACGCTGAACCCGAACCGCCGCCCGGAGGCCGTCAGCGCGTCGACGTCACCGGTGGCCCGGGCGCCGAAGCGGAAGTTCTCGCCGACCACCACCGCAGAGGTGTGCAGGTGCTCGACCAGCACCTCGTGCACGAACTCCTC
>JAYVYM010000332.1:0-3006 GCA_043784245.1 Frankiales bacterium | reverse complement strand
CCTCTGCCGGTGTAGACCGGGTCGATCAGCAGCCGGGCGAGCTCGGCCTGCCAGCGCACCTCGGCGAACGGCCGGCCCCACCAGGCGGGCTCGGAATGCGCCGGCGCCGGTACCGGATCGAAGGACGACTGCATGACGGCATCGGGCAGCAGCTCGGAGAACAGCTCGGCCGCCCCGGAGGTCTCGGAGGACATCGGCCCAGAATAGTGCGTTAAAGCCCGATCAGGCCGGCCGCCAGCTGCGGCATGTCGCGGCCCTGCGCGTCCGGCGGCACGAACACCGACGGCCACGGCACGCCGACGCGGTCGACCCAACCGGTGAGCAGGCCGGCCTGCTTCGCGCCTTCGAGGTCCCACGGGTGGACGGCGAGCATCGCGGCCCGGTCCGGCGCGACCCGGCATTGTTCGAGCGCCCAGCCGTACGCCTGCGGGTGCGGCTTCCAGCGGCCGGCGTCGTCCACCGACAGCCGCGCCTCGACCAGGTCGGCGACGCCGTCGCCGTCGAGCAGCCGGGCGGCGAGCGCCGCCGAGCCGTTGGTCAGCGTCACCAGGCGTACGCCGGCCTCGGCGAGGACGCGTAGACCGGGCGCGACATCCGGGTGCAGCCGCAGGTCGGGGAACCCGGCGAGGACATGCCGGGACGCCTCCTCGACGCTCATCGTCAATGTCAGCGGAGTGAGCAGCGCCTGCAGGACCCCGGTGCCGACGTCGGGGAAGCTGGCCACCGAGCCGGTGACGGCCAACGCGAACCCGTCGCGCAGCGTGCCGGCGAACCACACGTCCAGCAGGTGGGCGGGGGCGCCGACGTCGACGAACCGCTGCCGGAGCGGCGTCATGTCAGACAGCGTCTCGTTGACGTCCAACACGACCAGCTCGACCCGACCCATGACGACCCCTCCCGTGACCCGTCGCCGGGCCGGCCCGCTCGCAGATGCGCGAGACTGGGCAATCATCCCGCACCCGCCCGGAGGATCGCCGTGAGCCTGCGTTCGTTGCGCCGCCTGCTGCCGAACAGGCCGGCCGCCGTCATCGACGACGGCCTGTGCGCGGAGCTGCGCGACGCCCCGGAGGACGCCGAGCCCGTTACCCCGGCGGGGTGTGCGGAGTGCCTCGCCCAGGGCAGCAGCTGGGTGCACCTGCGGCTGTGCCTGTCCTGCGGGCACGTCGGCTGCTGCGACTCCGGGGACTACAAGCACGCCCGGCAGCACGCTGGGGCGAGCGGGCACCCGGTCATGCGCTCGTTCGAACCCGGGGAGGCGTGGCGCTGGTGCTACCTGCACGAGCTCCTCGGCTGACGGCCGGGGTCACGGCAGGCTGAGCGCCGCCTCCTCCAGGTCGAGCGCCCGCTGCATCTCGCGCATCACCTCGTCCGGCAGCCGCCCGCCATCACGTAGCCGCAGGAGCTCGGCGCGCTCCGCCTCGAGCATCAGCACGCGCAGCCGCCGCCAGGCCGCCGACGGGGTTTCGGTAGCTGCACCGCCGACCTCCCCGAGCCGCTCCCAGCGGGCGTCTGCGCGTGCCTCAGCGACCCGTCGCAGCCGGTCGGCGACCGGGGCGTCATCGGGATCAGCCGCCACCGCTTCGTCGAGTCGGGCCAGCGCGGCACGTACCGCCGACTGCTGGGCCGACGCCTGGGCAAGCAGCAGGCCCTGGCGGTCCGGCCGCAGCCCCAGCGCGCGCAGCAGCCGGCCGAACGTCAACCCCTGCAGCACCAGGGTGCTGAGGATGACGACGAAGACCAGAAACAGCAGCAGATCGCGCTGCGGGAACGGCGTGCCGACGTCGGTCTCGAGCGGCAGCGCGAACGCCGCTGCCAGCGACACCACCCCCCGCATCCCTGCCCAGCACAGCACAGCGACCGTGGAGCCAGGGGGCGCTGGATCTCGCTCGCGCAGGCGCCGGCTCAGCCGCCGCGGCAGGTAGGTCCCCGGTATCACCCACAGGGGGCGTGACAACAGGACGGTCAGGACGACCGCGAGCCCCCATACCGTGAGCTCACCCGGCCCGTACGCGCCGAGCCCAGCCAGGATCCCGGGCAGCTGCACGCCGATCAGCAGGAACACGCCGCCCTCCAGCAGGAAGACCACGAGCCGCCAGACGGGCTGGGTCTGCAGGCGCGAGGTCGACGACAGCAGGGTCGGGTTGGCGTGCCCGAGGACCAGGCCGCAGACGACGACCGCGAGGACGCCGCTGACGTGCAGCCGCTCAGCGGGCAGGTAGGCCAGGAACGGCGTCGTGAGGGACAGCACGTTCTCCACGAGCGGCTCCTCCAGCCGCCGCCGCACCTGCTTGATGAGCCAGGCGACCGTCAGGCCGACGGCGAGGCCGCCGAGGGCGGTGCGGACCAGCAGCCACGCAGTGCCCACGGCGGAGAAGTTCCCGCCGACGGCAACGGCGACGGCGACCTGGTAGAGCACGAGGGCGGTGGCGTCGTTGAGCAGCCCCTCGCCCTCGATGAGGGTCTGCAGCCGGGCGGGCATCCCGACCCGGCGGCCGATCGAGATCGCCGCCACGGCGTCCGGCGGGGCCACGATGGCGCCGAGGGCCAGCGCGGCGGCCCACGGCAGCCCGGGCACGACCAGGTGCGCGACCGTGCCGACGGTCAGGGCGGTGAACGCGACCAGGCCGATCGACAGCAGCCCCACCGGCCGCGCATTGCGCCGGATGTCGAGCAGGCTGGCTTCGATCGCGGTGCCGTACAGCAACGGTGGCAGCACCAGGACGAGCACGACCTGCGGGTCCAGCTCGATGGTCGCGGAGCCTGGCAGCGCCGCGACCGCGAGACCGCCGACGACGAGCAGCACCGGGGACGGGATGCCGGTGCGCTCGGCCAGCAGGCCGGCGAGGCAGATGCCGAGGACGACGAGCAGCACAGGGCCCAGGGAGTGCACGCCGCCTCCTCCAGGTAGCCCCCGCAGGCTAGCGGGACATTCGCGGCGCCGGTGGGCGCAGGCGCTGGTACGCGAGGATGCGTCGTGCCCGCCCATCCGCAGCCCGCCGACCCCAT
>JAYVYM010000331.1:0-4808 GCA_043784245.1 Frankiales bacterium | reverse complement strand
CGACTGCTTGCTTCTGCGTGTAGACACTTCGCTTCTCTCATCAATCCCGCAGTAACCCTACTTGGGGAGAGAAGTCCGAGAAGCTACCGGCAGTCCAGTTCCTCGTCGCCGCCTGCGTGTGTGTGACAGCTGCGGTGGTTGCGGGAGCGGTCGCCGCGGCTGCAGGTGCCAACTGGTTGCTCTTCGCTGTGGCGGTCGCCGTGCTTCTCGCGGTTGTCTTGGCCCCGCCGGTCTTGGCGCCGGAGCGCGCAGTGCGCCTGAGTGTCCAGGCGACGATCCCCACAGAGGCGGCAATGAAGCGGGGAGAGCGGAACCGGAGCTGGCCGGGCTGAGGGCGCTATCGGTCGGGTCCGGCCTCAGAGCGTCGGCCGGGTATGGATCGGCCGCGGACACAGGGGCGTGACCGTAGCGAGGTCTACGCGAAGTCCGGTTGCCGGTACCCATCGGAAGGGCAGCGTGGCCAGCTGGGCAGCTGGGCAGCTGGGCAGCTAGCCGGAGATGGCCCGTTTGCGAGGACGTGCACCCGCCACGAGATGTTTCACCGGCGGCGGAGGATCGCGGTGAAGCTGACGGTCGCCTTCGAGGTAGGCATCCCTGTGTCGTCATCAGAGAGTCGCTCGACCTCGAGACCGGCTCGTTCGCACAGTCGCCTGAAGGCGGAAGGGGTGTGCCAGTGGATCACCCACTGCCGGTCCGTCACCTCCGTACCCGCCGAGGTGACGCGCTCGTAGCGGCAGCTCGTCGTGCGCATACGTCGCTGCCGGTCGTAGGTCTCCGTTACCGGCGTGTACGAGAGTTCAGTGCCCGCAATATCCCCCGTGCTCCGAGTGACACCCAGCTCCGCTGAGGGCGTCGGGCTGGCGATCCACAGCGGAATCAACGCCGCGCCGGCGGCCGTGAGGTGAGCACCGATCGAGCGCAACCCCCTCAGGGCCGTGTCGTCATCCGCAAGCAGGTTGAAGGTCGGGCCCGCGAAGTAGATGGAGGCGTACCGCCGCACCAGCATCAGGTCCTCGACGCGCTGGTGATGGACCTCGACATCGAGCCCGCGCCGTTTCGCCTCCTTGCGACACCGTTCGACCATGTCGAGCGAGGAGTCGACACCGTCCACCTGTTGGCCCGCAGCGCACAGATCGAGCATGGGCTCGCCGTCGCCGCAACCAAGCTCCAGAGCGGGTTGGCCATGCTCCGCGATGAACTCTGCGTAGGGCCTGGGGTCGAACCGGAACGACTTCAGCTTCGCGTAGGCGTCCACCACAATGCCCGAGTAGAAATCTGCGGGGTCCACGAAGCGAACCCTGTCACCCCGCTCACCTATCCACGCGAGGGTCGGCGCACAGCAAGGCGGATGTAGCAGGACTGACCAGTGCCGCGCGCCCTTCGGCCTACGGGACGCGGGCACTCGGGCACTCGGGCACTCGGGCACTCGGGCACTCGGGCACTCGGGCACTCGGGCACTCGGGCACTCGGGCACTCGGGCAGGCTGAGCGTCATGGTGCAACGGGTGGCGGTCCTGTCGGATGTGCACGGGGTGCTGCCGGTGTTGGAGGCGGTGCTGGCTGAGCCGGCCGTCGCCGCGGCGGACCTGGTCGTGGTCACCGGGGACCATGCGGCCGGTCCACAACCGGGCGAGGTGCTCGACCGGCTGACAGCTCTGGGCGACCGGCTGGTGCTGGTGCGCGGCAACGCCGACCGCGAGCTGGTGGCGCTGGCCCGCGGGGAAGCGCTCGACCCGCCGGACGAGGTGTCCCTGTGGGCGGCCGCCCAGCTGAGCGGTGCGCAGGTCGCCCTCCTGGCCGGCCTGCCACACCCGGTCGTCATCGACGTAGACGGCTTCGGGCCGGTGCTGTTCTGCCACGGCACGCCGCGTGACGACGAGGAGGTCGTGCTGGTCGACAGCCGGTTGCAGCGCTGGGGGGAGGTATTCGCCGACCTCCCGCCGGAGGTGACGACCGTGGTGTGCGGACACACCCACATGCCGTTTGTCCGCCTGGTCGACCGCCGGCTCGTGGTCAACCCAGGCAGCATTGGCATGCCGTACGGACGTCCGGGTGGCGCCTGGGCGCTGCTGCACGCCGGAGCGGTCACGCTGCACAACACTCCGATCGACGTCGACGCAGCAGTGGCCCGCGTCGTCGCCGAGTCGGACTACCCCGACCGGCAAGATTGGGCCGACTACTTCCTGCGCGCGACGGCGAGCGACACCGAGGCTCTGACGGCCTTCGCGCCCCGGGACGGTCGCTCAGCAAGCGCAGCACGCCGCGCGCCACAAGAACAATGTTCCCGCAGGTCGATCCCCTGTGGCACAAGACCGCCGCGGTCTGGCCGTCCCCGCCCGCCGTCCGCTCGGCGGTCGGGTGCGGGTACGGAAGCTGGCTGGTAGGCAGTGGTCATGACCTCCGCGGGTGATCTTCGACTGGCACGGGACGCTCGTCAGCAGCTTGTCTGAACGGCAGTGGGTGCAGGAGGCGCTGGCGCTGCTGGGCCGGGAGGCGGACCCGCGGACGGTCGAGGACGTCCTGGCCGCTATCGATGTCGCCGATGGGTCGGAGCATCGCTTGGACGCCCCCGGCATGGACACCGACGCCGCGCTGCACCGGCAGATGTTCTTCGACGTGCTCGCTGACACCCGGCTGGACCAGCAGCTCGTGGAGACCCTGTACGCGGTGGAGTCCGACCCTGCGCACAACCCGTTCGCCGAGGACGTCGTCTCCACCCTCACGGCGCTGCACGGCGCTGCACGGCGATGGTCTGCGGCTGGCGCCAGCAGGGACCGCGACAAGCGACTCGTCGAGGGCGCCGGCGGGGGGCAACTTGATCCACCTCAAGGTCGACCCTGTTGTGCTGCGCCAACGCCTGCACGACCGCGCTGAGCGCTTCGACGCGAACGTCGCGTTCGCGATCACACAGGACACCCTCGCCGCGTACCTCGCTGACTTCGAGGAGCCTCGAGATGAGGTGGAGCACGTCATGCGTACCGGCAAGCTCTGGTAGCCCGCTGACCGACCGTCGAACGGACGCCGGCGGGGCTCCAACGTCAGTCGGCCCTTGTCGAGTCGGCGGTGCCGCACACCGGGACGTGAGCTGCGGGCGGCCGTGCCGGTCCACCGGCAACCCGACCCGCCCCCTGTTATTCGCAGTGCTTTTGCGGGGCCTATCGTCCCCGTCTCAGCCCGTTATCCGTACCAGGACACGCAGGGCACCACCGAGAAGCAGACTTACCAGCAGTGGGGGAACGAGCGTCGCCATGAAGGGGCCAGCAGATGATCGCGGACGACGTTGAGCTTCTCGGCGGTCCAGAAAGGCGCGACATCGTGATCGCTGACTACGACCCCACCTGGCCACTGCGCTTCCAGCGCCACGTCGACAACATCGCCAAAGCACTCGGCGGGCGCGCCCTTCGCATCGAGCACATCGGGTCGACGTCTGTGCCTAGCCTGGCCGCAAAACCGGTCATCGACGTGCTCCTGGTCATCGATCACCCGGAGTGCGAGGACAACTACGTGCCCGCCCTGGAGCACGCCGGCTACGTGCTGCGCGTGCGGGAGCCCAGCTTCGACCAGCACCGGATGCTGCGCAGCCCGAGCATGGACATGCACCTGCACGTCTTTCCGTCCACGTCACCCGAGGTAGACCGCTACCTCGTACTGCGGGACCTGCTTCGGAGCGACGCCGTCGCCCGACAGCTGTACGCCGACACCAAGCGCCGGCTTGCCCAAAGCGACTGGCCGACAATGGACCACTACGCCGACGCAAAGACAGACGTCATCGAGCACTTACTCGCCAAGGCCTTGTACAACCCGTAGACCGCTGTCCGCATAACTTCGAACTCGGCGATCATCGCGAGGACGTTGAACAGCAACCTGCCGACTGCGTCGGTGGGGTCGTGCACCGCCCCGCCCGGGCTCAGGCGGACCTGTCGGGCGGTCAGCTCGTCGGCGATCGTCCGAGCGTCCGGCAGTGACCGGGCGAGCCGATCAAGCTTGGTCACCATTAGCGTATCGCCCTCACGGCATGCCGCGAGGGCCTCCCGCAGGCCAGGTCGCTCCCGGTTGGTCCCGGTTGGTCCCGGTAAGGCCGTGGTCGACATAGATGCGGGGTGACGCCACGCCCAGGGCGGCGAGGCCCTCGCGTTGCGCAGTGAGGTCCTGCTGGTCGGTGGGACAGCGCGCAGCCGAAGAGAAGCGCCACCATGGCGCACCCCCTGAGTTCAGCCAGGTCAACACGGGTGGTGCCGGCTCCGGCAGCGACCGCAGCCCCCCTGACTGAATCATGGCGTTGCACAGGTCCTGCCCGAGCCGGGCGACTGGCCCGCTGCTCCAGTTCGGCGCGCCACGCGGCGGCCCGGGTTGCCCGCCGCCCACCGCTGCGGTCAACGCCATCTCCCAGCAGTGGGCCATGTTTATGGTTGGGTCGGGCGTGGTGACCTTCCGAACACCATGGGATCGCAATTTCGCGCGACCGGGCAGAGCCTTTTGCAGCGGCTCGGCAGGGCGAAGGGTGATCTTCGGCCCGTGCACCCCAGGCAGCGGATGGCCGCGGCGCACAGCCTGGACGGCTGCTCGGCGCCGGCGTGAGCGGCTTCAGACCCCGCCGACTGCTTGTGAGGAGGCCGCGGGCGGGTCGAGGTCCTGGAGTGTCAGGACGTGGTCCGGTCCGTCCGGGAGCACGGTGCTGCTGGTGACGGTCAGGTTGCTGGCGATGTGCAACAGTTCGCCTGGGTCAAGCGGCCGCCAGTCGCGGTCGTTGTTCATCTTCTCGCTGGCGACGACGACTGCTGGCCGTGTCGCCAAATCACCCGCGGAGGC
>JAYVYM010000330.1:0-3864 GCA_043784245.1 Frankiales bacterium | reverse complement strand
TCGGCCGGTGGTGAGGTCCAGGACCTCGACGTAGCCGGTGTTCAGGTCGTGGTGCAGGTGGCCCCTGGTGCAGCTGCGCGCTGACACGGGCAGCACCTCGGTCATGGCGAACGTGTCGCTGACCGGCGCCCCGAGAGTGTGCTGCGCGGCGCGAACCAGGCTGGCTGAGAGCACCTCGCCGCCGACGTCGATGCGGCGAAGCGCGAAGTGCTCGGCTCGCAGTCCGCGGTGACGGGCCGCGTGGACGAGCTCGGCCAGGTAGCTGGGGTAGGTCGCGAGCAAGGTCGGTCGGGGGTTGCTGAGCAGCACCTGCAGGCTGTCCGCCGGTGGGATCAGGCCGAGCACCAAGCAGGACGCGCCGGCCAGGCGGCACACCGACACGTCTTGCTGGACCGCCGCGGTCGCCCGGCTGCTGATGTTGACCTGCATGCAGTCGCTCGGGGTGAGCTCGCCGCGCAGCACACCGGCCAGGGCGGCCAGGGCGGGCCACAGCTCGGTCTCGTACCGGGACAGCCACACGGTGACCGGAAGGCCGGTCGAGCCGGTGGACCGGGTCGCCAGGACCGGCCGGCTGCCCTCGGCGAGGAAGGCCGCGGGCTCGCCGACCAGGTCGGCCTTGCGGGTCAGCGGCAGCGCGCTGAACGTGTCGATCGTGACGTCCGTGGCGTTGATGCCGTCGGCGTGAAGCAGCCGCCGGTAGTAGGGCGACACCTTCGCGGTCCGCTGAACAGTGCGGCGCAGCGCCCGGTCCTGCAGCTCCCGGCGGAATTGCGGGTCGGCGAACGGGCCGTCCAGGAGCTGGTCGACGTCATCGCCAGGCACCCCGAACGCCCGCACGGTGGCGACCGCGTCCGCGACGAGCCGCTGGACGTTGGCCGGGTCGATCCGCCGGCCGGTCACCAGCGAAACCGCCAGGCGCACCTGACGTACTCCGGTCTCGAACATCATCACACCGTTTCTGCCGAAGGAGCTGCGCGGGCATCGCGCCTGAGAGGCTCGTTGAAGGAGTCGCGGTCCTCGGCCGGCTGGCGGACCAGCCGGCCGACGACCCGACCGGGTCAGGACTGGCCGGCGCACGCCGCGAACAGCACGGCCGTGAGCGAGCCGAACGCGTACCGCGCGTGCTTCGCGGTCCCCAAGAGGTTCCTCATGACGACACCCCCTTCCTGTTCTCGATACCGACAAGCCGGAGCGGCCGACCGAATCGACCGCGGTCACCGAAGTGCAGCGCCGTGCCAGCTGTCGCTGTCAGGCGCACACAGGGCAGAGCCCGCACCGACGTCGCAGATACACAGGCGGGCGGGGGACCTGCGGCCCACACCGGGCACGTCCCGCGCAACCGGACCGACAGCTGTCATCCAGCTCGGCCGATCGATGCCTATGTGTGCGGCACAGCGACGCCACTGGGCCGGCGCTGAGCGTCCGACGGGGAGCCGCGGTGGACCCGGGCTCAAGGCGCCGCCGTTCGTTTAAGCCGCGACCGACTGATGACCCAGGGCTCACCAGGTCACCGACGCGCAGCGCCGCCGATCCCCAGCGCGTCGTCCGGTTAGCGGCAAGGTCTGCGTCAACTTCGACGGGCGCCTCGACGCGGCTCAGGCTGTCATGCGCCGTGCCGCCGGAAACGTCCTCGGGGCAGGGTCGCCGCGGCCCGGCCTCCGTTGGTCCGGTACGCCGACAGAAAGGGTCCGAGGGCCACCGGTGACCCCTCGGGCGTGTGGCGGCCAGGTCGATGTGACCGGCTGCCTTTGCCCGGAGCTCCGATCGGGAGCGGGACCATGATCAACCAGGCCTGCGAGCAGTGACGGCGCGAGCCCGTCTGGTCCTTCATCCGGGGCGGCTCGGCTCGAGGATGCACCCACCCAGCCGGTGGCCTGGCTGCCATCCCCACAGGGTCCTCGTCGGGTGCCACCCGCTGCCCCGGCAGCGAGCCTGGACACAGACGAAGCCGCCGCCTCGGAGGGAGCCGGTACCCGCTAGGGCCCTACGGCGCCCCCTCATGCCGGCACCGGTTCCTACTGAGGAGCAGGACCGACGGTTCCGCTCGGGCAGGGTCACGAGTTCAGGAAAGGCAAGTCCTGCTGCATCCCAAACCCCACAGCTGGTCTTGGTATCAGCGCCAGCCGGCGCCGCTCTACTCCCAGTGAGCGTTCGGCCAACGAGCTCCTACGGCCCACGCGTGTGACCCACCGTCCGCTGCGCATCTACGCAACCGAGTTACTGATGTGCAGGCGATCGGCCGGTGACTCCCCAGCACTCTCAGCCGCGAGGGGCACAACCACCAGCTGCCCTGTGAAATTGATTATCGGAGGCACCGCATGTCAGGAATGACAGCAATTCAGACCGATCTCGCCAACATCCAGGGAAACATCTTCGGAGGGTTCAACAAGGATCATCAGGTCTTTCTGTTCCTCCGTCTGACCGACGCTGCACGCGGCCGGGACTGGCTCGCCGAAGTCGTCGACGATGTTGCCACCAGCGAGGAGGTGACGGAGTTCAACGAGCTTTTCAAGCTCGCCAAGCGCCGGCACCGGGGCCGGGAGGGCACCGTCAAGGCAACCTGGATGAATCTCGCGTTCACCTTCGACGGCCTCCAGACGCTCGGCGTCCCACAGACCGACCTCGAGCAGTTCCCGGCCGACTTCACCCAGGGGATGGCAGCTCGCGCCGCCGGTATCGGCGACATCGACGGCAACGCCCCTGACCACTGGATCGACCCGCTGCGCGACGCCGACGTCCACCTGATCGTTCTGGTCGCCGCCGATGATCCCGACGACCTCGAACGCAAGGTCACCGAGCTGCAGGACGCCATGGATGCCCACGGGGTCACCCTGCTGTACCGCCAGGACGGCCGGGCCCGCTCCGGGGTAGATGAGGACAACCAGGACCAGAGCGGCCATGAGCACTTCGGGTTCGACGACGGAGTCTCCCAGCCCGGGGTGCGAGATGACCGCGTCACCCGTCCAGGCATCGACGACGACACGGGCCTGCCCGGGCAGGACCGGCTCTGGCCCGGCGAGTTCGTCCTGGGTTACCCACGCCAGGCGCTGACCCCGAACGCTGACGGGGGGAGCAAGGATCCTGGGGAGGTCGCGGTGAACGGCCCGGCCTGGACGGCTGACGGCTCCTACCTGGTGTTCCGGCGGCTACGCCAAGACGTCGCCGGGTTCCGCGAGTTCGTCGCCGACCAAGCCGCCACAGAGGGGATCCCCACCGCGGTGATGGGCGCGAAGATCGTGGGCCGCTACGCCACGGGCTGCCCCCTGGAGATCGTCGAAGGTCAGCCGGACGGCTTCGACACCACCGCGAAAGACCCGAGTGCCGAGGAGGTGTCGCTGTTGACCCCGCAGCGGATCAACGCCTTCGACTACGCCTCCGACAACCCCCTCCGAGATGACGGCGACGGCCACCGGGTGCCACGAGGCGCGCACATCCGCAAGGTCTACCCACGAAACCAGACGCCCGTGCCCGGTGAGGCCGAAGCCGAACGCCGCCGGATCCTGCGCCGCGGGATCGCCTTCGGGGCCTCCTTCGACCCGGCTGCCGCACCCGGTGACCCAACCGCCGGCGGTGCTGCGTTCCCCGACGACCGGGGTTTGCTGTTTCTGTGCTATCAGCGCTCCATCGAAGAGCAGTTCGAGTTCCTCATGAGCGCCTGGGTCAACAACCCCGACTTCCCGCAGGCGGGCGACGGACACGACCTCGTCATCGCCCAACGCGACGCCACCCGCAGCCTCACCATCCCTGGCGGCCACCAGCCAACGATCACTGCCATGCAGCGCTGGGTCACCACCACCGGCGGCGGCTACTTCTTCCAGCCGTCCATCCTCGCCCTGCGTCACCTCTGCGCGCCTGCCGAACCCA
>JAYVYM010000329.1:0-6155 GCA_043784245.1 Frankiales bacterium | reverse complement strand
CGGGCCAGCGCCTCCCACTCGTCCAGCAGCGAGCTGTCGACCTGGCGCACCAGCTCGCCGAGCCACTCGGTCAGGTCGGTGAGCTCCTCGGTACGGGCGTCCTCCGGCACGGTCTGGCGCAGCGCCTTGTACGCGTCGGCGAGGTAGCGCAGTACGAGCCCCTCCGAGCGCGCCAGCCCGTAGTAGGAGACGTACTCGGTGAAGGTCATCGCCCGCTCGGACAGGTCACGGGCCACCGACTTGGGCGACAGCTGGTGGTCGAGCACCCACGGGTGGCCGCGCCGGTAGGCGTCGTAGCCGGCCAGCAGCAGCTCCTCCAGCGGCTTGGCGTAGGTGATGTCCTCCAGCAGCACCATCCGCTCCTCGTACTCGATGCCGCGGCCCTTCAGCTCCGCGACCGCCTCACCGCGGGCCTTGTTGCGCTGCGCGGCGAGCACCTGCCGCGGGTCGTCCAGCGTCGACTCGAGCACGGACAGCACATCCAGGGCGTACGTCGGCGCCTGCAGGTCGAGCAGGTCGAGCGCGGCGAGGGCGAACGGCGCGAGCGGCTGGTTCAGCGCGAAGTCGCGCTGCAGGTCGACGGTGACCCGTACGGTGCGGCCCTGGGCGTCCGGCTCGGAGAGCCGCTCGATGACTCCGCCGGCCAGCAGCGACCGGTAGGCGCCGATGGCCGAGCGCACGAGCCGGCGCTGGGTCGCCCGGTCGCCGTCGTTGCCGGTCAGCAGGTGCCGCATGTGGACGAAGAAGTCGCCGGGCCGGTGCGCGACGTTGAGCAGCATCGCGTGGCTGACCCGGAACGAGCTGGTCAGCGCCTCTGGCTCGGCGCCGATCAGCCGGATGAACGTCGGCTCGCCCCAGGACACGAAGCCCTCCGGCGGCTTCTTGCGCTCGACCCGCCGACGCTTCTTCGGGTCGTCGCCGGCTTTGGCGAGCCGCCGGGCGTTCTCGACGTCGTGCTCCGGCGCCTGTACGACCACCCCGCCGGCGACGTCGAAGCCGGCCCGACCGGCCCGACCGGCGATCTGGGCGAACTCACGGGCCTTCAGGTGCCGCACCTTGACGCCGTCGTACTTCGTGAGCGAGGTGAACACCACCGTGCGGATCGGTACGTTGATGCCGACACCGAGGGTGTCGGTGCCGCAGATGACCTTCAGCAGGCCGGCCTGGGCGAGCACCTCGACCAGGCGCCGGTACTTCGGCAGCATCCCGGCGTGGTGCACGCCGATGCCGTGCCGGACCAGCCGGGACAGCGTGCGCCCGAAGCCCGTCGAGAACCGGAAGCTGCCGATCTGCTCCGCGATGGCGTCCTTCTCCTCGCGCGAGCACATGTTGATGCTCATCAGCGCCTGGGCCTGCTCGATGGCCCCGGCCTGCGTCGGGTGCACGACATAGACGGGGGCCTGCCCGGTCGACAGCAGCTCCTCCAGCGTCTCGTGCAGCGGCGTCGTGACGTAGGAGGGGAACAGCGGCACCGGCCTTTCCACGGAGGTGACGGTGGCGGTCGGTCGGCCGGTGCGCCGGGTCAGGTCCTCGGCGATCCGCGAGACGTCCCCGAGGGTCGCCGACATGAGGACAAACTGCGCCTGTCGAAGCTCCAGCAGCGGCACCTGCCAGGCCCAGCCGCGGTCGGGCTCGGCGTAGAAGTGGAACTCGTCCATGACGACCTGGCCGAGGTCGGCCTGCGCCCCCTCGCGCAGCGCGAGGTTGGCGAGCACCTCGGCGGTGCAGCAGACGATCGGCGCACCGGAGTTGACGCTGGCGTCACCGGTCGCCAGCCCGACGTTCTCGGCGCCAAAGACCTCGACCAGGGCGAAGAATTTCTCGCTCACCAGCGCCTTGAGCGGCGCCGTGTACCAGCTGGTCTCGCCGCGGGCGAGCGCCGCGAAGTGCGCGCCGATGGCCACCAGGCTCTTCCCGGAGCCGGTCGGCGTGGACAGCACGACATTCGCCCCGGAGACGACCTCGATGAGGGCCTCCTCCTGAGCCGGGTAGAGCGTGATCCCGCGCTCGGTGACCCACTGCTCGAACGCCTCGTACAGCGCGTCCGGGTCGTCGGTGCCGGGCAGCCGGTCGGTCAGGTCGCTCACGACCGCGCTGCCTGCGAGCGCAGCGCCTGCTTGTCGGTCTTGCCGAGGGCGTTGCGGGGCAGTGCGTCGACGAACTCCACGACCTTGGGGGCTGCGTGGTCGGCGAGCCGCTCGCGGACCCAGGCCCGTACCTCGGCGACGGTGACCGGTGCGCTGGTCACCAGGTAGGCCGCCACGGCCTCACCGGCGAGGGCGTCGGGGACGCCGACGACGGCAGCGTCCTCGATGGCTGGGTGCTGGCGCAGCAGCTGTTCGACCTCGGCGGAGAACACCTTGCTGCCGCCCCGGTTGATCATGTCCTTGGTGCGGTCCAGGATGGTCACGTAGCCGCCGGAGTCGATCCGCGCGATGTCGCCGGTGTCGAACCAGCCGTCGACGACCGCCGCGGAGGTGGCCGCCGGGTCGCGGGCGTAGCCGCTGGTCACCAGCGAGCCCCGCAGGAACAGCCCGCCCGGCTCCCCGGCCGGCAGTACGGCGCCGTCGTCGCCACGTACCTCCGCCTGCATGCAGGGCAGCGGCCGCCCGACCGAGCCGGGCCGGGTGCGCAGGTCCGCATCGGTGGCGATGCAGCCGGGGGAGTGGGTCTCGGACAGCCCGTAGACGTCGAGCAGGGCTACGCCGGGCAGCCGCTCGCGCAGGGCCGCCTGCAGGTCGGCCGGGAACGTCGCACCACCCGCGGCCAGCCGGGTCAAGGCGGGCAGGTCATCCAGTTCGCGCAGACACAGCCGCCACCAGCTCGGTACGGCGTACGCCCAGGACACCCGGTGCCGGCGGAGCAGGTCGACGTAGGCCCGTGGTGACTGGGTGTCGACGAGCAGGCAGGTCGCGCCCGCGAGGAACGCCGGCAGCACGTGGGCGTGCATGGCGGAGATGTAGTAGAGCCCGAACAGCACCGCGGTGACCTCGCCGGGCTGCAGCTGCAGCACCCGCTGGTAGCTCATCGCCGAGTGCACCGAGCAGCGGTGCACGACCTGCGACGCCTTCGGCCGCCCGGTCGTACCGGAGGTGAACACGACGGCGTACGTCTCGTCCTCGGCCGGCTGCTGATCTACCTGGTACGCCCAGGTACGCGACGGCGCCTCGGCCAGGACGCTCGCCAGGTCGAGCGCCCCCTCAAGGAGATGCGCCGGCTCCGCCAGTCGCAGTCGCACCTGCATGTAAGTGGCCATCCACTCCCACTGCGGCGGCGCGAGGCGGGTGTTGAGCCCGACCATCACCAGCCGGGCGCGGGCGCAGGCCAGCAGCAGCACCGCCAGCTCGAGCGAGTTGCCGGCGGCGACGGCCACCGCGTCGCCGGGCTGCAGCCCCCGCCCACGTAGCGAGGCTGCAGCGGTCTCGACCAGGCCCGCGAAGCCTTCGTAGCTGACCGAGCGCGGGCCGTCGATCATCGCGATGGCAGTCGGCCAACGCCGCACCGCCCGATCCAGCGCGTCGACAACGGTCGCCGGCCGCCGGGCGTACGACAGCGCGAGCGCGCCCAGCCAACTCTGGACGACGACCGGGTCGCCGGGACCGTCGTCGAGGTCGGCGCTCAGTCGACCTCGCTGACCATCAGCGAGAACACCGAGCCGGTACGCGCTGCGAGGTCGCCGGCGTCCTTCGCCGTCGCCTTGCCCACATCGCTGGCGAACGCCGCGTCGATGTCGGCAGCGCTCTCGAAGTACAGCTCCGCGGTGCGGTGGTACGGCGCGGGGCTGCCGTCGGGCGTACCGACGGCGCGGGCGGTCTCCAGGCGCACCAGCCCGGGCAGTCGCTTGGCCAACGGCGTGTGCACCGTGAGGTAGTGCTCGTCGAAGGCTGCCGGGTCGCTGGGCGGGGTGTAGAACGCCGTGAGTCGCATCATGGCGCGCACGCTACTGCGCAGCCGCGGGGAGGGCGCCGGCGCCCGCAGGCCACCCTGGGCCAGCAGCTCAGGCTCGCCCGCGCCCCGGCGCGCTGCCGCAGCAGCGGACGCCGTCCCTGCGAGGCGCTGGCTCACAGATGTCTGACACGCAGCCGTTTGGTGTCTTGACACAGCGGTCACCTGTGTCAACAGTGCTCACGTGCCCACCACCCGCGAGGCCCTCCTCGACGCGGCTGCCGGCGCCGCCCTGGCGGGTGACTGGACCCGCACCCGGATGGTCGACGTCGCCCGCACCGCTGGGGTCAGCCGGCAGACGCTGTACTACGAGTTCGGCAGCAAGGACGGCCTGGCCGGGGCGCTCGCGATGCGCGAGGCCCAGCGCTACATGGCCGGCGCCGCGTCGGCGTACGACGACCACGTCGGCGGTCCCGCCGAGGCCGTCGGGGCAGCTACCGAGTGGACGTTGCGCGTAGCGGCCGCCAACCCGCTGCTCAAGGCGGTCCTCACCGACGACGCCGGTGGGCTGCTGCCCTTCCTGACCACCCGGGCAGAAGCGATCCTGGCGGCTGGGTCGGAGCACTGCGCCGCACACCTACTCGCGCACTGGCCCGACCTGCCCGCCGACGAGGTACGCCTGGTCGCCGACGTCGTCACCCGGCTGACCGTCAGCCACCTCGTGCTGCCGGGCCTGCGGCCGGACCAGGTCGGCCGCGACGTCACCCACCTCGTCGACCGGCTACTCGCCCCTACTCCTGGAGTTGATGCATGAGCACCCACGACCTCTACACGATCCCGGCCGAGCACGCGACGTGGGACGTGGGCATGCAGGGCGCCGCGCGTTTCACCTGGGAGTACGACGACCAGCGCGACCGCCTGCTGTCGCTGTACCAGAAGGGCAAGGACAAGCAGTGGGACCAGGTGCACCGCATCGACTGGGACACCGAGGTCGAGCCGCACGACGTCCTGGGGCTGCCGGTCGAGACCATCTCGATCTACGGCACCGACCAGTGGGACCGCATCAAGAACGACCAGGTAGCGATCGACGAGCTGTCGCTGCATCTCACGAGCTGGCAGTTCAGCCAGTTCCTGCACGGTGAGCAGGGCGCGATGATCTGCTCGGCCCGCATCGTGGAGTCCGTCCCGGACCTCGACGCGAAGTTCTACGCGGCGACGCAGACGATGGACGAAGCCCGACACGCCGAGACCTACTCCCGCTTCCTGCAGGACAAGGTCGGCCTGCTGTACCCGATCAACACCCACCTGAAGTCACTGCTGGACGACACGTTGTCGGACAGTCGCTGGGATATGCCCTACCTCGGCATGCAGGTGCTCATTGAAGGCCTCGCGCTCGCGGCCTTCGGCGTACTGCGCGACATGACGACCAAGCCGCTGCCCAAGCAGATCCTGGCGTACGTCATGCAGGACGAGGCGCGGCACGTGGCCTTCGGCCGGATGGCGCTGAAGGACTACTACAGCCAGCTGACCAGCAAGGAGCGCGAAGAGCGCGAGGACTTCGTCGTCGAGGGCTGCTACCTGATGCGCGACCGGTTCCGGCAGCAGGAGGTCTGGGAGAACCTGGGTTTCGACGTACCCGCCTGTCTCGAGGCCGTCAAGAATGCGCCCTATTACCAGGCCTATCAGTCTTTGCTGTTCAGTCGGATCGTGCCGTGCGTCAAGGACGTGGGGCTGTGGGGGGACAAGGTCCAGAAGGCGTACGCCGACATGGGCGTGCTCGACATGGCCGGCGTCGACCTCAATGCCCTCATGAAGCAGGACGAGGACATCGCCGAGCAGATTGACGTCGAGAAGGCCGAGACCGCTGCCTCCGCGATCGTGGTGGACCAGACGATCGAGCTGGGCCGGACCGCTTGATGCCGTGAGGCGGCAGGGTGCTGTCAGGCCGGCCCGGGATCACGAGCCACAGCGCACCGTGCGCTGGGCAGCCGGCGTGCTCTCCTGGCGGGGCAATCGCTCTCTGCCTTCACGCTGCGTCGTCGCCTACGAGCGCGTCCAGCAGTCGGCGCAGCGAGTCCAGTCGCGCGGCACTGGCTGTTCCGCGGGCGACCGCGTCGTCGAGGGCGCAGCGCGGGGTGCCGGCCGTGTGCGCGCAGCCAGGGGGACACCGCTGCGCCGCCTCGGCCAGGTCGGGGAACGCGGCCAGTACGCGGCCGGCGCTGACCGCGCCGAGCCCGAAGCTGCGTACGCCGGGGGTGTCGACGACCGTC
>JAYVYM010000328.1:0-2654 GCA_043784245.1 Frankiales bacterium | reverse complement strand
GTGCTGATCGGTCTGTTGGAACGCGGCCGGGACGGTGACCGGCTGGCCGGCCGGGTGGTGCTGCAGACGATGATGCCGGCGGCTGTCCGGCTCGCCCAGACGATCACCAGCCGCCCGGATGTGCTCGGCGACCGGGATGAGGCGTTCGCTCTGGTGCTGGCAGCGCTGTGGCAGACCATCGCGACCTACCCGGTGGTCAGCCGGCGCGCGCGGGTGCCGGCCAATCTCTACCTCGACACCCTGGCGCTGGTGCGGCGCGGGCACACCAGTAGCAGCCACCGGGTGCTGACCTTCCCGGAACAGTCGTTCGGCGACGTTCGGCTGGCTGCCGACCCCGGCCAGCTCGATGCCAGCATCGATGACCCGGCTGGCCCGGCGGACGCGCAGCTGTGCACGCTGCTGGCCTGGGCGGTGCGCTGCTGCGTGCTGCGGCTCGCCGACGCCCAGCTGCTGGCCCGGGTCTACGGGCTGGACGGTGGACCGGCCGGCGCCGGACCGGCCATCGCCGCCGAGCTGGGGATCAGCTGGCCCGCCCTTCGCCAGCGCTGCCACCGCCTCGCCCGACGGGTCGGCCGGGCGGCCAGCGCCGCCGGGGTGGAACCGGTGTCATCCCGCGGCGCGGTCCTGCACGCCGCGTAGCAGATGCCCGGACGGTGCCGGCCGGGGGGGCAGCGGATCTGTGGACGACGCACCGTCGTCCACAGCACCGCCGAAACCTATTGCGGCCGGCGCTGGACCACGACACGCTGTCTAGTCATTCTTGGCTATTGAGACGGCGGCCGGACTGGCCTTTTCGGACCATCACAAACACGACTGATTCACCTGGGATCACCGCGAAACAACCGAACACAGAAGCGCACAGAACGCGTACGCTGCAACGGTCGACGGCAACCCGACGAGGTCAGATGAGCACGAACGGCTCCGCACCCACCCCGCCGTCGGCTCCGGTCGGCCCGACCGCGGTCCTGGCGCCCTGCGACGACCCGGACCGGGGCCGTCGTCACCCCGGCCATGCAGGCGCCCGCCCGGCGCCGGTCATCGCGCCGGTCAGGACCCGGCGGCGCAGCGGGGTGCTGGCCGCTGGGGTCGCCCTGATGGTCGTCGGGGCGCTCGGCGCCGCCTACCTCACCCGACTCGTCGGCAACACCGTTGGGGTAATCGCGGTGGCCCGAGACGTGCCGACCGGTGCGGTCATCGAACGTGCGGACCTCACCATCGCCGAGGTGACCGCCGATCCCGTGCTGCATCCGCTGCGGGCCAGCGGCCTGGACCGGTTCGTCGGGCAGCGCGCCGCGGTCTCGTTGACCGCCGGCTCGCTGCTGACCGCCGCGGCCGTCACCGCGCAGGTCCTGCCCGCCGCCGGCCAGTCGCTGGTCGGGGTTGCGTTGCAGCCGGCGCAGCTGCCGGCCGAGCCGCTGCAGGCCGGCGACCGGATCCGGATCGTCGACACCCCGGCCAGTCAGGGCGAACCGCCCAGCACGACCCCGCAGACGATCCCCGGCGTCGTCGTCTCGACCGGCGGTCCGGGTGACCGCGGCGTGATCATCGTCGACGTCACCGTCCCGGCCGGGCAGGCAGCTGCGCTCGCGGCCCGGGTCGCGACCGGCCGGATCGCGCTGGTCCTCGACAGCCGGGAACGCTGAATGACCGTGCTGGCCCTGACCTCGGCCAAGGGCGCGCCGGGGGTGAGCGTCGCAGCGCTGGCGATGACGCTGCTGTGGCCACGCCCCGCGCTGCTGGCCGAATGCGACCCGGCCGGTGGCAGCAGCGTGCTGGCCGGCTACCTGCGCGGCGAAGTCGAGCACACCCGCGGTCTGCTGCCGCTGCTGCTCGCGCTGCGCCACGACACCCTCGAACAGGCCCTGTGGGCGCAGACCGTCCTGCTGACCGGTGACCCGCGCGCCGCCTCGGCAGAGGCCGGCGCGGGCGAGCGCTGGCTGCTGCCTGGGCTGTCCGACGCCGCGCAGGCCCCGAGCACCACGGCGCTGTGGGGGCCTCTCGGGTCGCTGCTGACCGGCCTGGACCGGACCGGGACCGACGTGATCATCGACGCCGGCCGGCTCGGCGCCGCCTACGCCCCGACGGTGTTGCTGCGCCAGGCCGATCTGGTGCTGCTGGTGATGGGCACGAACCTGCCGGCGGTCGCCGCTGTCAAGGCCCGCCTGGACCTGCTGCGCGGGGACCTGTCCATGACCGGCGCCGCCGGCCACCTCGACGGGCAGCTCACCAACCTCGGGCTGCTGCTGGTCGGCGACGGACGGCCCTACACGGCCAGGGAGATCGCCGGGGCCTGCGGCGTCCCGGTCGTCGCCGCACTGGCCTGGGACCCGGCCAGCGCCGAGGTCCTGGCCGCCGGCGCCACCCCCGGCCGGCGGTTCGACAGCTCCGCGCTGGTGCGCAGCACCCGGGCCGCGATCAGCGCCAGCTGCGAGCTGATCCGACAGCGCCGCGACCGGCTCAGCCCGCGCACCCCGGCCCTACCGGCCACCACCGAACGCCTGCTGGACCAGGAGGCCGCCAATGACGCCTGAGCAGGCCACCAGCCCTGTCGACACGGCCGCACCCGGCGACACCACCGCACCTGTCGACACGGCCGTACCCGGCGACACCACCGCACCCGGCGACACAGCCGCACCCGGCGACATAGCTGCCGC
>JAYVYM010000327.1:0-7756 GCA_043784245.1 Frankiales bacterium | reverse complement strand
AAGGCATGGGTCATCAACTTCTCTGAGTCCCTGCACCTGCAGTACGCCGCCCGCGGCGTGCGGGTGCTCGCGCTGTGCCCGGGGTTCACCCGCACCGAGTTCCACCAGCGCGCCGGGATGGACGTCAGCGGGATACCGGACCGGCTGTGGCTGGACGCCGACCGGGTCGTCGCCGACGCGTTCGCCGACCTGGCACGGGGCCGGGCCCGCAGCGTGCCGGGGGCCGCGTACAAGGTGATTGTCGCGGCGAGCCGGTTCGTGCCGGGCGGTCTGCAGCGACGGGTGGTCGGTCGGCTGCGCAGCCGGCTGCCGCAGTCCCGCTGATGCGGCTGCTGGTGCTGGGCGGGACCAGGTTCGTGGGGCGCGCGCTCGTGCAGGACGCGCTCGGGCGCGGCTGGGACGTCACGGCGCTGCACCGCGGGCTGACAGGGACGCTGCCGGTCGAGGTGACGGCGGTGCACGCCGACCGCACCGACGAGGCCGCGCTCTCGGCCGTGCTGGGCGATGCGACGTGGGATGCGGTCGTCGACACCTGGGCGGGCGCTCCGCGGGTCGCTGGCCTGTCGTCCCGGCTGCTCGCGGGCCGGGTCGGGGCGTACGGCCTGGTGTCGAGCGTGTCGGTGTACGTCGGGGGCGAGCACGTCGACGAGTCGAGCCCGCTCGTCCAGGCCGACCCGAGGGCAGGCGAGACGGAGTACGCCGCCGACAAGCGCGGCGGCGAGCTCGCCGTGCTGGCGCACCACCCGCAGGCCCTGCTCGCCCGGGCCGGCCTGATCCTCGGGCCGCACGAGGACATCGGCCGGCTGCCCTGGTGGCTCGACCGGATCGCGCGCGGCGGCCGGGTCGTCGCGCCGGGGCGCCGCGACCGGCCGCTGCAGTACGTCGACGCGCGTGACCTGGCCGGCTGGCTGCTCGACGCCGTGGCCACCGGGCAGGGCGGCGCCGTCGACGTCGTCGGGCCGTCCGGGATCGCGACGACGAACAGCCTGCTGGCGGCCTGCGTCGACGCCACCCGCAGCGACGCCGAGCTGGTGTGGGTCGGCGAGGCCGACCTCGAAGCCGCCGGCGTGGAGCCGTGGGTGCAGCTGCCGTGCTGGGTGCCCGAGAGCGGGGAGTACGCCGGTTTCCTCGAGGGCGACACCTCGCTGGCAGCCGCGCGCGGGCTGCGCTGCCGGCCGGTGCGGCAGACCGTCCTTGATACTTGGCGGTGGCTGCGGGCCGACGGCCCGCCGCCGCCGCACCCCGACCGCCCCACGCACGGCCTGCCGACGGAGCTCGAGCAACGGCTGCTGCGTACTGTCGCGGCGTGACTCTCGAGCCGACGACCGAGGCTGCACCCGAGCCGTCAACCGGGCCACTGACCGACCGCGAGCAGCTGCTGGCCCTGGTCCGTGCCCAGGCCGTCGTGCCCGGCCGGGTGACGCTGTCGTCCGGTCGCGAGGCCGACTACTACGTCGACCTGCGCCGGGTCACCCTGTCCGGGGAGGCGGCGCCGCTGGTCGGCCGGGTGATGCGCGAGCTCACCGTGGGCCTGCAGTACGACGCGGTCGGCGGGATGACGATGGGCGCCGACCCGATCGCGGCCGCGATGCTGCACGCCGCTGCCGCGCAGGGGCTGCGGCTCGACGCGTTCGTGGTGCGTAAGCAGGCCAAGGCGCACGGTCTGCAGCGGCGGGTGGAGGGGCCCGACATCGCCGGCCGGCGGGTCCTGGTGGTCGAGGACACCAGCACCACCGGTGACACCCCGCTGATGGCGCTCGAAGCCGTCCGCGAGGCCGGGGCCGTCCCGGTGGCGGTGGCAACGCTCGCGGACCGCGACACCGGCGCCGGCGCGAAGATCGAGGCTGCGGGTGTGCCGTACCTGTTCGCGTACTCGCTGGCAGACCTCGGACTCGCGTCGAGCCAGACCTAGCGGCGCGCGATCCGTCGGCTCCGCAGCAGCTCCAGCACGATGGGGGTGACCGACAGCCCAACAATGATGATTGCGAAGAACTCCAGGTTCTTGCCGATAAAAGGGATGTTGCCGAGGAAGTAGCCGAGCAGCGAGATGCCAGTGCCCCAGAGCACCCCGCCGATGATGTTCCACCGGAGGAACTCCCGCGCCGGCAGGTGCCCGGCGCCGACCAGCGGGTTGAGGAACGTCCGGACGATCGGGATGAAGCGGGCCAGCACGATGGCACGCCCGGCGCCGTAGCGCTCCACGACCGCTTCGGCCTTGGTGACGTAGGACTTCTTGAACAGCCGGTTGTCCTCGCGGTCGAACAGCGCCGGCCCGGCCTTGTCGCCGATCGTGAAGCCGACCTGGGCGCCCAGGATCGCGACCACGCTGACCAGCGCGCAGACCACGACGATGTTCGGGTGCAGCGTGTCCGACAGGTTTCCGGTGGCGGCGTAGCCGGCAGCGAACAGCAGTGAGTCGCCGGGCAGGAAGAACCCGAGCAGCAGGCCGGTCTCGGCGAAGATGATCGCCAGCAGGCCGGCCAGGCCGAAGGTGGCGACCAGGTGCGAGCCGTCGAGGATCGCGGGCAGAGCGGTGGTCGTCGTCACCCGGCGAGATTACCGGCGGGCGGCTGAGCGCCCCCTGAACGCCCGGATCCCGGCCAGCACGCAGGCCACCACCACCACCGCCGCACCGATCCCGGCCGCTCCCGATCGCACCCCCGGCGCCCGGGCGGCGACGTGGCCGAGCACCAGCAGCGTGCCGCCCCAGGTCACCGCGCCGACGACGTTGGCGACCAGGAACTGGCCGTACCGCATGCCGGACGCGCCCGCCAGGATCGGCGTGAAGGTACGCACCCACGGGATCCACCGGGCGGCGACAACGGCGAACACGCCATACCGGTCGTAGAAGGCCTGCGCCCGGGCCAGGTTGCGCGGATTCAGGACCCGCCCATTGCGGCGCCGCAGCACGGCCGGCCCGACCCTCCGCCCGAACGCGTAGCCGACCGCGTCCCCCGCGATCGCCGCGACCAGCACGACGGCGACCAGCAGCGGCAGCGACAGGGCGGAAGCCGGGTCGGCGGAGTACAGCCCCGCGGCGAACAGCACGGTGTCGCCCGGCAGGAAGAACCCGACCAGCAGCCCGGACTCGACGAAGACCAGCACCGCCAGGAACGCGTAGGCCGCGAGTCCGCCGAGCGTCTCGAGGTCTGGCAGCACACGACACAGGTTGCCCCACGTCAGTCGCACCCTTTCTCGCCGGTCTGGGACCCCGTGCCGATCGCCGCGCGCAGGGCCCGGGAGGCCGTGGCGGCGGGTCTGTCCACTGCAGAGGCGGCGTGGCATCCTCGCGGCATGCCGATCGCGACGCCTGAGAAGTACGCCCAGATGCTGGACCGCGCGAAGGAGGGTCGGTTCGCCTACCCCGCCATCAATGTGACGAGCTCGCAGACGCTGAACGCGGCTCTGCGCGGCTTCGCCGAGGCGCGCAGCGACGGCATCGTGCAGGTGTCGACCGGCGGCGCCGAGTACCTGTCCGGCTCGGCCAAGAACATGGTCATCGGCGCCACTGCGCTGGCGGAGTACGCCCACGTCGTGGCGAAGGCCTACGACGTGACGATCGCGCTGCACACCGACCACTGCCCGAAGGGCAAGCTCGACGGCTACATGCGGCCGCTGATCGCGATCAGCCAGCAGCGCGTCGATGCCGGCCGTGAGCCGCTGTTCCAGTCGCACATGTGGGACGGCTCAGCGGTCGAGCTGACCGAGAACCTGTCGATCGCCGCCGAGCTGCTCGCCGCCTGCGGCAAGGCCCGGATCGTCATGGAGATGGAGATCGGCGTAGTGGGCGGCGAGGAGGACGGCGTCGACAACTCCGGCGAGAACGAGAAGCTCTACACGACGCCCGGCGACGCGCTACGCACTGCGCAGGCGCTGGACGGGATAGCCGGGCGGTACCTGCTCGCGGCGACGTTCGGCAACGTGCTCGGCGGCTACAAGCCGGGCAACGTCAAGCTCCGGCCCACGATCCTGCATGACATCCAGGAGGCGGTGGGCAAGGAGAGGGGCGTCGAACGCCCCTTCGATCTGGTCTTCCACGGCGGCAGCGGCTCGCTGCTCGAGGAGATCCGCGAGACGCTCGACTACGGCGTCGTGAAGATGAACGTCGACACCGACGCGCAGTACGCGTTCACCCGACCGGTCGCGGACCACATGCTGAGGAACTACGACGGCGTGCTCAAGGTCGACGGTGAGGTCGGCGCCAAGAAGCTGTACGACCCGCGGGCGTGGGGCAAGGCCGCCGAGGCCGGCATGACCGCCAGGGTGGTCCGGGCCTGCGAGGACCTGCGCTCGACCGGGACGACGCTGGCCTAGCCGCGACGACGGGCAGACTGTCGGCATGAGTCTTGCTGGCAAGGATCTGCTCGGCGGCCCGCCGCCCACCCTGCTGCCGGTCGACCCGGCGGTGGCGCTCCTGCAGTCCGAGGACGCCTCGGCTGTCGCGGCGGCGCACCCCACGTCGTCGGCCGCCTGGGCCGCGCTCGCCGACGGCGCCTTCGAGCGTGGCTCGGTCGTGGAGTCCTACGCGTACGCCCGGACCGGCTACCACCGCGGGCTCGACGCGCTGCGCCGGGCCGGCTGGAAGGGCTACGGCCCGGTGCCGTGGGCGCACGCCCCCAACCAGGGGTTCCTGCGCGCGCTCAACGCCCTGGGCCGGGCGGCCGACACGATCGGCGAGAGCGCCGAGGCCGACCGCATCGCGCAGTTTCTGCAGGACAGCGACCCTGCGGCAGCGCAGGCCCTGCACAGCTAGGCCACGGCCAGGTCGGCCCCGTCAGCGAATCGGTGGGTCCTGCTCGATCGTGATGACGCGGGCCGCGGGGCGGCGGCGGCCGAGCAGGGCCGCGCCCGGCAGCCCCGCGAGCGACCGGCCGGTGTCGTCGACGAAGGTCACGATCCGCTCGGTCTGACCGGCGATGAACGCGACCCGCTCGTGGGTCTCGGCGAGCGTACGCAGCACCGGCAGCACATCGTCCTGCACCTGGCGCAGGGTTGCGGGCAGGGTGCTCACCAGCGGGTCGTCGAGCGCGACGGCAAGCCGGCGGAGCCCCGGAGCGAGGGCGAGCAAGGGCTCCTCGAGCTCGGCCACGATGGTGTCGACGCGCAGCGCCAGCCGATGCAGGGCCTGCACCGTCTCGCGGGCCTCGGTGATCAGGTCGACGCCGCCCCGGGCCGCGCCGGACACGCCCGCTGCGGCCTCGCCGGCCAGCGAGCCGGCGGCGGTTGCGGCCACCGTTGCCACGGCACCGGCCGCTGCCACGCCCTGCACCGCCGCACCCGCCAGGGCTGCCGCGGCCGCCATCAGCGACCTGGCGCTGCGAGCCTGCAGCAGCCCGAAGGCGGCATCGATGCCGGGGATGCTGGCCACCGGGCGACACTAACCCCGCACCTGCCGCCGCTATGCTTGCCGCGCACCGGCCCGCGCAGGCCCGTCCGACCAGGGAGCCCGACGCATGCCCGCACTGGTCCTGATCGGCGCGCAGTGGGGCGACGAGGGCAAGGGCAAGGCCACCGACCAGCTGGGTGGGCTCGTCGACCTGGTGGTCAAGTTCAACGGCGGCAACAATGCGGGTCACACCGTGGTCGTGGGCGACGAGACGTACGCCCTGCACCTGCTGCCCAGCGGCATCCTGTCGCCCGGCTGCACGCCGGTGATCGGCAACGGCGTCGTCATCGACCTCGACGTGCTGTTCCAGGAGATCGACGGCCTGGAGTCGCGCGGTGTCGACACCGGCCGGCTCGTCGTCAGTGCCGACGCGCACCTGATCCCGTCCTACAACGGGGCGCTCGACCGGGTCGCCGAGCGCTTCCTCGGCAACCGCCGGATCGGCACCACGGGCCGGGGCATCGGCCCGACGTACGCCGACAAGATGAACCGCATCGGCATCCGCGTGCAGGACCTGTTCGACGAGAAGATTCTGCTGCAGAAGGTCGAAGGCGCCCTGACCCTGAAGAACCAGCTACTGGTCAAGGTCTACAACCGTAAGGCCTTCACGGTAGACGCGGTCGTCGATGAGCTGCTGGCCTACCGCGAGCGGCTGGCGCCGATGGTCGCCGACACCTCGCTGCTGCTCAACCGGGCGCTCGACGAGGGCAAGACCGTGCTGCTGGAGGGCGGCCAGGCGACGTTGCTGGACGTCGACCACGGCACCTACCCGTTCGTCACCAGCAGCTCGGCCACCGCTGGCGGGGCCTGCACCGGCTCGGGTATCGGGCCGCGCCGGATCGACAAGGTGATCGGCGTGGTCAAGGCCTACACCACCCGGGTGGGCGAGGGGCCGTTCCCCACCGAGCTCCTGGACGCCGACGGCGAGCGGCTGCGCAGCGTCGGGCGTGAGTACGGCACGACGACCGGCCGGCCGCGGCGCTGCGGCTGGTACGACGCCGTCATCGCCCGCTACGCGGCCCGCGTCAACGGCATCACCGACTTCGTGCTCACCAAGCTCGACGTGCTGACCGGCTGGGAGCAGGTACCGGTCTGCGTGGCGTACGAGGTGGACGGCCGGCGCCTCCCCGAGATGCCGATGACCCAGACCGAGTTCCACCACGCGGTGCCGGTGTACGAGTACCTCGACGGCTGGTCGCAGGACCTCGGCGGGGCCCGGACCTTCGCCGACCTGCCGGGCAACGCCCAGCGCTACGTCCAGGCGCTGCAGGAGATGAGCGGGGCGCCGTTCGCCTCGATCGGCGTCGGCCCCGACCGCGAGCAGACCCTGCAGCTGCGTCCGCTGGTGTGATCGTCCTGGTGCTCGGCTCCGGCGCCCGCGAGCACGCCCTGGTGCGCGCGCTGGCTGCCGACCCTGCGGTGACCCGGGTGATCTGCGCGCCCGGCAACGCCGGGACCCCGGACACCGCGCCGGTCGACGCGACCGACCCCGCCGCCGTGCTTGCGCTGGTGGCGCGGCTGGCTCCAGACCTGGTCGTCGTCGGACCCGAGGCGCCGCTGGTCGCGGGGGTCGCCGACGCCGTACGCGCAGCCGGCACGCCCTGCTTCGGCCCGTCGGCGGCCGCCGCTCGGATCGAGGGCAGCAAGACCTTCGCCAAGCAGGTGATGGCCGCGTGCGGGGTCCCGACCGCCGCGTCCGTGACCCTGACCGATGCCGACCGGGCGGTTGCGCACCTGACCGCGGTGGCACCGCCGTACGTCGTGAAGGCCGACGGCCTCGCCGCCGGCAAGGGTGTCCACGTCGGCAGCGACCTGGCAGCGGCGCAAGCCTTTGCGCGCGACGTGCTGCGTGAGCCCGGCTCCGCGTGCGTCGTCGAGGACTACCTCGACGGGCCGGAGGTGTCGCTGTTCGCGGTCACCGACGGCACAACGATCGTGCCGCTGCTGCCGGCGCAGGACGCCAAGCGGGTCGGCGACGGCGACACCGGCCCCAACACCGGTGGCATGGGCGCGTACGCCCCGCTGCCGTGGCTACCTGCGGGCACCGTGGAGCTGATCGCGCGGACCGTGCTGGCGCCCGTCGTCGACGAGATGCGCCGGCGGGGCACCCCCTTCGCCGGTCTGCTGTACGCCGGCCTGGCGATGACGTCGAGCGGGCCGCAGGTCGTGGAGTTCAACGCGCGGTTCGGTGACCCGGAGACGCAGGTGGTCCTGGCGCTGCTCGACACGCCGCTGGCGGGGCTCCTGCACGCGGCCGCGACCGGCACCCTGGCCGACTTCCCGCCGTTGCGCTGGCGCGACCGGGCCGCCGTCACCGTCGTCGTGGCCGCCGAGCACTACCCGGGCGTGCCGGTGACCGGCGACCCGGTC
>JAYVYM010000326.1:0-3319 GCA_043784245.1 Frankiales bacterium | reverse complement strand
TCAGAAGGTGATCAAAGGCTTGATGATCCCGTCCTGCTTGCTCGACATCATGTCGAAGGCCCGCTCGATGTCGTCGAAGGGGAACCGGTGCGTGGTCATGGGCGTGGGGTCGATGCGCCCGGACTGCATGAGACGGAACAGCCGGTTCATGCGCTCGCTCCCCCCTGGGCACAGGCCGGTGTGGATGGCCTTGTCATTCATTCCTAGCCCGAAGGCCTCGAGCGGCAGCTGCAGCGGGCTCGGATTCTCGCCGTGGTACCCGATGTTCGACACCCGACCGCCGGCCTTCGTGACCCGCACGCACGCCTCGAAGGTCTGCGGGAAGCCGAAGGCCTCGATGGCGGCGTCGACGCCCTGACCGCCGGTGAGTTCCATGATCTGCTCGACGGGGTCGCCCTGGCTGAAGTCGACGATCACGTCGGCACCGAACCGCTTGGCCAGCTCCTGCCGCTCCGGCCTGGACTCGACAGCGATGATCTGGCCGGCGCCCAGGAGGTGGGCACCCATCGTGGCGCAGAGCCCGACGGGGCCCTGGGCGAAGATCGCCACCGTCTCACCGAATTGCAGGTAGGCGTGCTCTGCGCCCATGAACCCGGTCGAGAGCATGTCGCAGGCGTAGACGGCCTGCTCGTCGGTCAGGTCATCCGGAATTGGGGCGAGGTTGGCCTGCGCGGCCGGGACGATGAAGTACTCGGCCATGTTCCCGTCGATCTGGGCGGTGTACTTGTATCCGCCCAGGGCACCGCCGCACTGGCTGGTGAACCCGCGCTGACAGTAGCTGCACGTGTAGCAGGGGGTGACCGCGTTGACTGCCACCCGCTGGCCCTCGGTGAAGCCGGTGATCGCCGAACCGAGCTGATGGATCACCCCGACGGACTCGTGGCCCAGCGTGCGGTCGGCCGGCACAGGTAGGGCGCCCTTGACCGTGTGCACGTCTGAGGTGCAGATCAGGGCAGCAGTCGTCCGGACCACCGCCTCTCCCGGTCCGGGTTCCGGGATGGGCTTCTCCATCACCGCGGTCTTGCCGATCTCCTTGAAGACGAGGGCCCGCATCGTGCTGCTCATGGCAACTCCTGTGTCCGTCGACGGCTCGTCCGCACCGTAGACCCATCCGCTTCCGGGTAGTGCATTGCCTAACACCCGTTGCTCGCGGTCCGGCGGCGGGCGGCGGAGCCGCCGTCGACCGTTACTCGGAGCTGGCAGCCCGCCCCGTCACGTCGACGACGTGCAGCACCAGCACCCGGTCGACGCGCTGGTCGGCGTACAGAGGGGCCGTGCCCGCCGGTCGGGCAGCCAGATCGTCCACGTGCGCCGGGGACGGGTCATCCTCCCGCCGCAGGCCCGCCGGCACCCACCACAGGCAGGTCCAGTTCGCCCTGTCCTCGTGCCCGATCAGCAGCGCGGCCCGCGCGGGTCGGTCTCCAGGTTGCGCTCACGCTGCATTCGCGACGACGCCTCCAGTTTCACGCGGTCGATATGAATGCCCGACGGAGCCGTCGTCTTCGAGCACGTACATCACGGGCACGGGGTCCGGACCACGCTCCGGGTGCCCCGTGCAACACACCGTGGACGTACGCGTCACCGCGCACACACCGCCGCCGCCGCCGCCGCCGATCACGGAGGCACCGGACACCGCCCTCTGCCTTGCGCGTAAGACGAGATTTCCGCCGGCGCGCATAGCCCGACTTGCCGCTAACGCTACCGTCGTCCCGAAAACCACCGTGATTCCAGACCAGTCGGGGACAACGCCAGCATGTAACCCCAACTGCCTCATCTGACTTGACCGAGTTGGCTGACGGTGTGCGACTGCTGAGGTTCATGTCCGAAGAACGAGTCGGCCTGCTGGCTCCATTCGTCGTGGCGTTGCTGCCAGACGCGTGGTGCGACTGGGCGTTTTAAGCGCGCCAGCAGCAGTACACGTCGGCCAGTCGCGTGGTGCGGCGGATAAGTGGAGCCAGCTACACGTCGGCCATTCGGATGTGGCGATCGCGCACGTAGTCCTCTGCACGCAACGCTGGACCCGACGGCCGCGAGGCCGAGCTCACGCGACGGCGCAAGGGAGGCGTTGAGGTCCGCCATCCCGCCACAGTGCGCGGCACTGCTCGGGTTTGCCATCGGCCTGTGGAGTGACGCCAGCGGCCGAAGTGGGCGATGTTGGTTGCATGCTTGCAGCGCAAGCACCAGGATCGGGCGTCCATCGGCCTCGCCGAGGGAGGGCCCAGCACGATCACTGCCTCTGTGATGGACCCCGTCCGCTGCGAGGCCACTCACGTCCGGCTCAGCGATCCCCGAGGAGCGATCATCAGCAACACAGAGACCCTTTCCGTGCCCCACCTCGGCACGTCGACCATCGGCTACAAATTCGGTTCGCCCTACGAGGCCTCGCTTCCGACGCTGGTCATGGTCA
The DNA here is from genome assembly GCA_043784245.1 of Frankiales bacterium. Classification (GTDB taxonomy): domain Bacteria; phylum Actinomycetota; class Actinomycetes; order Mycobacteriales; family SCTD01; genus JAYVYM01. The sequence continues at coordinate 912 of JAYVYM010000326.1, read as the reverse complement.
ACTCGTTCAGCACCTCTGTCGAGCTGTACCGACCCCAGTTCGCCCACGCGGAACTCAGCAAGACCGCCAACCTGCTCGCCATTGAGTTGTACGGCCACGGCGAGACGCGTGCGTCGTACGAACAGTTCACCTACTGGGACACCGCCGTCGCCAACCTGCAGGTCCTGGAAGCACTGGGCATCTCCGAAGCCTTCGTTCTCGGTACGTCGCAGGGCGGATGGGTCGCCGCACGCATGGCCATGCTGGCCCCCAACGCCGTCAAGGGCATCATCCCGCTCGGCACCTCGATGGACTACGAGAGCCAGCGGAGCCGTGACCTGGGTTGCTGGGACGGGATCGGATTTTGCACCCCCTCCATCGATGCCCTCTCCGAACCCGTCGCTGACGACTGGGTGGTGCCGACAGAGTTCGTCGACGCCGTACTCGAGGCCGGTCTGGGTGACACCGTGTCGCCCGACGAACGCTCCTTTTGGCACGCCACGTACCAGAAGAATTACAGCGGAGACGCAGGGCGTCAGCGGCTCCGGATCAGCACCATCAACCTGCGTGACCGCGACGGCTTGCACGGCCGCCTCGACAGCGTGAAGTGTCCCGTGCTGTGGATGCACGGCACCGATGACCAGGTCTACTCAGTACGGAACGCCGAAGACGAGATCAGCCGATTCGGCAACGCCACCGAGGCCGAACTTCGTGTCGTCGAAGGTGGTCAGCACTTCCTGAGCGCGTCCAACCCGGACGACGTCAATGCCGCAGCAGTCGACTTCATCAAGCGCTGGAGGTAGCTGACGGCGCTCTGCGCTCTGGTTGACCCCCGGCGCGACCTCGCGCTCAACGCCCATTGACGACCGCATCGCATGACTGTGCGCCGCGTCGGGACATCGGCGCGAGCGCGACTCGCGGCATGGGTGGACG
>JAYVYM010000325.1:0-3059 GCA_043784245.1 Frankiales bacterium | reverse complement strand
TACCGTCCCGCGTCGGCTGTCGCCAGGACGAACAGACCACCACCATCGAGGAGCAGGCGTGACCACCTCCGCACGGGACAAGAGCCTCGGCGAGCTCGTCGCCACCGCCACCGCCGACATCTCGACCCTGCTGCGCAAGGAGGTCGAGCTGGCCAAGGTGGAGCTCAAGGCGGAGGCGAAGAACGCCGGCAAGGGCGCCGGTGCGTTCGGCGCGGCGGGCCTGCTCGGGGCGGTCGGCGGGCTGTTCCTGTCGATCGCGCTCGCGTACGGCTTCAGCTTCGTCTACGGCGGTCACCGTGAGGGGCTGGGCTTCCTGACCGTCGCGCTGCTGTACTTGGTCCTCGCGGGCCTTGCGGCACTGTTCGGCACGAAGGCCATCAAGAAGGTCGGCCCACCGACCCGCACGATCGAGACCGTCAAGGACGATGTGGCGTTCGCCAGGCACCCGACGACCGCGCCGACCCGTCGCAGCTCGGTCTGAGCCCTCGCCTGCTGCCGCCGGAGGAGAGCGTCGTCCTCGTCGACGGGCCCTGGAGCCACCGTGACGTCAGCGCCGGCGGCCTGCGTTTCCACGTCGCGGAGACCGGTCCGGCCGACGGTCCACTGGTGCTGCTCCTGCACGGGTTCCCGGAGTTCTGGTGGTCCTGGCGCCACCAGCTCGTGGCGCTGGGCGAGGCGGGCTTCCACGCGGTCGCGCCGGACCTGCGGGGGTACGGCGGTAGCGACAAGCCACCGCGGGGCTACGACGCGTACACGCTGTCCGCGGACGTCGCCGGGCTGGTGCGGGCACTCGGGGCAGCCGACGCGCACCTGGTCGGCCACGACTACGGGGGCTACCTGGGCTGGACGACTGCGACGCTGCACCCCCGCAGCGTCCGTACGCTGACCGCGCTGTCGATCCCGCACCCGCTGCGCATGCAGGCGGCCGTCCGGGGGTTCGCGCAGGCCCGGGCGTCGGCGTACATCGCCATGTTCCAGCTGCCCATGCTGCCCGAGGCACGGCTGTCCCGCGGCACGCTGGTCGCCGAGCTGCTGGAGCGCTGGGGCGGCCCGGGCTTTCCCGACGCCGAGGTGCTGACTCGCTGCCGCGAAGCGATGGCGGTACCGGCGGCGGCGCACTGCGCGCTGGAGTACTACCGGTGGGCGGTCCGCTCGCAGGTGCGGCCCGAGGGCCTGCGCTTCGCCGAGGTCATGGAGCGCGGTGTCACCGCCCCCGTGCTGCACCTGACGGGGGCGCTCGACAGCTGCATCCTCACCGCGAGCGTGCAGGGGTCGGACGACTGGGCGCACGGCGGCTACGACCTGAAGGTGCTGCCCGGCGTCGGCCACTTCCCGCACCAGGAGGCGCCGCAGGTCGTCACCGACGAGCTGCTGGCCAGCCTGGGCAGGTCCGGATGACGGCGCCGGCCCGGGGGCCCGGGCGAGGCCGGGACCGGCTCGGCCGGCCGATCCCCGTGAACGACCCGCAGGCTGTTCCGCCGGTGCCTGAGCAGGCACTGCCGCCCCATGCCTCGCTCGCCCTCGCGCAGTCGCTGCTCGACCAAGGCCGGGCCTTCGGCGCCCACGAGGTGCTGGAGGCGTCGTGGAAGGCCGCACCCACCACGGAGCGCGACCTGTGGCAGGGGCTCGCCCAGCTCTGCGTCGGCCTCACGCACCTGCAGCGCGGCAACGCCGTCGGAGCCGCCCGGCTGCTCCGGCGGGCGGCGGGCCGGCTGCCGGCGGCGCCGCCGTACGGGGTCGACCCGGCGCTCGCGAGCTGGGCCGAGCAGCTGGCCGACCGCGTCGACGCGGGTGAGCCTGGCTTCCCGCAGCTGCGCCTGCGGACACCCGGAACTCTCAGTCGCAGGCCTGGGTGCTGACCTTCGCGGCAGCGGTACGCCCCTGCTCGGCAGCGGACGCGACCTCCTTGGCGGTCAGGGCGTAGCCGGTGTCCGTGCGGTCGGCGGCAGCGGCGAACACGACCCCGAGCACCCGTCCGGTGGGGTCGAGCAGCGGCCCGCCGGAGTTACCCGGTTGGACGAGCGCCCGCAGCGCATAGATCTCGCGTACGACGGTCCGGTCGTTGTAGATGTCCGGCCCGCGGGCCTGCTGGGTCTCGCGGATCCGGGCGGCGTCGGCGCGGAACGGCCCGTCCTGCGGGTAGCCGACGACGATCGCGCTGTCGCCGGGAGCAGCCACCCCGGCGAAGGCGAGCGGGGTGGCCCGCAGGCCGGGCACGAGCAGCACTGCGACGTCACGGGCCGGGTCGTAGACCACGACCCGGGCCGGCAGCTGGCGGGCGCCGACCTGCACAGAGGGGTTGGTGACGCCGGCGACGACATGCGCGTTGGTCATCACGCGTTCAGGCGCGTACACGAAGCCGGTCCCCTCGATCTTCCGGGAGCACGATGGCGCGTTCCCCGTGACCTTGAAGACCTCGTTGCGGGCCGCCGTGACCGCTGGGCTCGCCGCCAGCGCCGGGTCAGGTGGCGCGACGTCCGTCGAGCGGGTCGGGTCCAGCCCGCCGAAGACGTCCGGGAAACCATGGTCCTTGATCAGGCGCCGAAACCCGTCGAAGTAGGTCCGCGCCTGCGCCGGCAGGGCGGTATCCACGGCGGCGATGACGACCGAGCGCCGCACCTGCGACGCCAGCGCCGGGTAGGGCGCGGAGGCGACGGCGGCGGCGATCAGCCAGGCGACCAGCAGCAGGCTGACGACGCTGACCAGGCCGCCGGCGATCGCGTCGACGAGCCGCGCCGGCCGCCAGGTCAGGGCCCGGCGCAGCCGACTGCCCACAAAGCTCGCCAGCAGCTGGCCGGCGAAGGCCAGGACGAGCACGGCGGCCAGTCCGACCAGGGTGGGATCGAGGCCGGCGAACGGCCCGCCCAGCACGAGCCGCGGCGCGAGCCGGGCGCCCAGCACGCCGCCACCGAGGAAACCGGCGAAGGACAGCGCACCGACGACCAGGCCCTGCCGGTACCCGCTGAGCGCGAAAGCCGCAGCCGCTACGAGCAGGACGATGTCGAGCAGGTCACCGCGCACCTGCAGACCCTAGGCGGTGGCACCGGTCGCAGCCCGCC
>JAYVYM010000324.1:0-3972 GCA_043784245.1 Frankiales bacterium | reverse complement strand
CAGGACGACCCGGGCTTCCCTGTCGGTACGACGGTCGTCGACGACTCCGAGCTGGAGCGCAGCTGGCGGCTCGGCATCGACACCGTGCCGACCTTGCTGCGGATACGGGACGGCGTGGAGGTCGAGCGCCTGCAGGGCTGGTGGCGTCAGGACTGGGAGCGGCTCTCGGGGGTGCCCGGCCTCGGCGAAGGGCTGCCCGACCACCGGCCGGGCTGCGGGTCGCGCAGCGTCGAGTGGGGTCTGGCAGAGGAGCTCGAGCGGCGGTACGGCGGCCGCGTCCTGGCCTCCCGCAGAGTCGACATCGCCGACCTCGAGGACGAGAGCGAGGCGCTGTACGCCCGGGGCTGGACCGACGGCCTGCCGGTCGTCGCACCGACCGAGCAGCGCGTCCTGCGGATGCTGACCGGTACCTCCCGCAACCCCGACGAGGTCGTTGCCGTCGTCCCGCCCGACCTGGCGCCCTGCACGGTGGAGAAGGTCGCGGTCAACGCGGTGCTCGCCGGCTGCCTGCCCGAGCACCTGCCGGTCGTGCTGGCCGCCGTCGCGGGCGCCTGCAGCGACGACTTCAACATGCACGGGCTGCTGGCGACGACCTACCCCGCCGGCCCGGTGCTGGTCGTCAACGGCCCGGTCGCGGAGCGCATCGGGATGAACAGCGGGGGCAACGCCCTCGGCCAGGGCAACCGCGCGAACGCCACGATCGGCCGCGCCCTGCAGCTGGTGATCCGCAACCTCGGTGGCGGCCGGCCCGGCGAGGTCGACCGCGCGACCCTGGGCAACCCCGGCAAATATACGTTCTGCTTCGCCGAGGCCGAGACCGGCTCCCCGTTCGCCCCGCTCGGGGCGTCCCGCGGCGTACCCGGCTCGGCGGTCACGCTGTTCGCCGGCGCGGGTGCCTCCCCGGTCGTCGACCAGATCAGCCGTGCGCCTGCCTCGTTGGCCTGCACCTTCGCGCTCGCGCTGCGGGCAGTTGCCCACCCCAAGCTCGCCGTGGCCTTCGACGCGCTGCTGGTGGTCTGCCCGGAGCACGGCCGAGTCTTCCGCGAGGCCGGCTGGGACCGCGAGCGGCTGCTGGCCGAGCTCGAGCCGCTGCTGCAGCTCGCTCCCGAGGAGCTGCGGCGCGGCAGCGGCGGTATCGACGAGGGCATGCCGCCCGGGCTCGACGCGGCGCCGCTGCCCAAGTTCCGGCCCGGCGGGCTGCTGCTTGCGCACGCCGGCGGGACGGCAGGGATGTTCTCGGCCGTCATCGGCGGCTGGGTGAGCGGGGCGACCGGCAGCGAGCCGGTGACCGTGGCGATCGAGGAGACGTAGATGGCGCGCACCGTCCTGGACCCGACCGCCGAGCGCAGACCGTCGTCCCGGCAGGCCAACCCGCGGCCGGCGTCGCTGGCCGGTCTGACCGTGGGCCTGCTCGACATCAGCAAGGCCCGTGGCGATGTGTTCCTGGACCGGCTCGACGTCCTGCTGCGCAGCGATGGCGTACGCACCCTGCGCTACCGCAAGCCGACCTTCGCCAAGCCGGCGCCGGTGGACCTGCGGTACGAGATCGCGAGGCACTGCGACATGGTCATCGAGGCGCTCGCCGATTGAGGCTCGTGCACGTCGTGCAGTGTGCACGACATCGCCGATCTGGAGTCCCGCGGTCTGGTCGGGGTCTTCCTGGCCTCGAGTGAGTTCGCGCAGGCCGCCGAGGCGCAGTCCGCGGCGCTCGGCGTCCCCGCCTCGTACGTGCTGGTGCCGCACCCGATCCAGGACCGCACCGACGACGAGCTACGCGCGCTCGCCGAGGCCGCGTACGCCCAGGTGGTGGCTGCCGTCACCGCGCCTGCGCCGTGAGGTCAGACAGCCGTCCGGGTTCCTGTGCGCTGCGCCACGGAGACCGCGCTGAGCCGCCGAGGGGTGCCCCGCCGGTCGGCGGGACACCCCTCGGTCGCTCCTGGAGTTAGCGGGTGCCGATCGTCCAGATCCCGCGGCCGTGTGTGGCGGCGACGAGGTCGCCGTTCGGCGCCAGGGTCAGGTTGTTGACGGACGCGTGCGGCAGGTTGCCGCCCAGCCGCGACCAGGAGGTCGGACGACTGGTGTCGGCGACGAACACACCGATGTCGGTGGCCAGCGCGAGCGTGCGACCCGTGAGCACGAGCGTGTCACCGGGGGCGTCCGGCAGGTTGCCCGACAGGTCGTGCCAGGTCGTGCCGCCGTCCCCGGTCTCGAAGACGACGCCCTGGCCGCCCCCGGGGATCCAGCGGCGGCTGTAGCCGTTCATCACCGCGTACGCGTGTGCGCCGTTGGCCGGGTCGACCGTGACGCCGTTGATGTAGCGGTTGGGCAGGCCACTCACGTCCAGCTGGTGCCAGGTCCCCCCGTAGTTGGTCGCGATGCCCCGGGCGAAGGTCGGACCCGGATTGCCGCTCACGACCCAGGCGGCGTACGTGACGCCACCGGCGGTCTGCACGTCGGTGGCGCCGGCCGCCGAACCCAGGTCGAACACCGGCTTCCAATCACAGCTGGCGGTCGTGCAGACCGTGTCCCAGCCCTTCGTGGTGTCCCACACGTAGCGGCCACCTGCGACCCAGTGGTTGACATTGCCGGGATCACGGGCCAGCGGGGCCTCGAACCGCGGCTGCGGGTCGCAGTCGGTGCGCGGCGGACTCTGCCCGGCGCAGGCCGGGCTGGCCTGGGTGAAGGTGCGGCCACCGTCTGCCGTCCGGTAGGCGATGAGGTTGGTGTACTCACCGACTGCCCGGTTCTGGTTTGCGGGGTCGACGATCACGTGGAAGCCGTCACCACCGGCCGGCTCGTACGACCGGGCGCCCGGCTTGACGACGCTGGTGCCGTTGTCCTGCAGCCCACCCCAGAAGGTGAGGCCCCGGGGGGTCGCCGCGGCGCTCGCGTCGTAGTACTGCAGGTTGTGCAGCGTGGCGTTGAGATCGCTCCAACCGCCGTAACCGCTACGCCCCAGCGGGCGTGAGTAGACACCGCCGTCGTTGCCGATGACGATCGACCCGCCGTCGACCAGCAGGGCGTGCTGGTCGGGGTGCGTGGTGGGTGGGCAGTTGGCGCCGCAGGCGAGCCCGTAGTTCCAGTAGGGGCTCGCCGTGGTGAAGGTCGCGCCGCCGTCGGTGGTCTTGAAGACCTCCTCCAGGCTCACAAAGACGGTCTTGGGATCGGCGGGGTCAACGGCGAGCGCCTGGTTGTACCAGGCCTGGATGCCGACGTTGTAGCCCGGTGAGGTCTTCGTGGTGACCGCCGAGCCTGACGCCTGCAGCTTCGCCGAGTCTGCGAGCAGCGTCCACGGGCCGGCCGCCGAGCCGTCCTTGGAGACGTAAAAGCCCTTCAGGACCGTGCTGTTGCCCTTGCCGTCCGTACTCCCGGCTTTGAGGAAGGCCGGTGACTCCATCAGCGCGTAGAGCGCGCCGCCGGACGCGTAGGCCAGGGTCGTCCGGCCGATGTCGCTCCCGTCCAGAGCGCCGGTCGGCGTCACCTTCGACCAGGTGTCGCCGCGATCGGTGCTGCGGAACACGCCGTTGTCGGCGCTCCCGCCGCGGTAGCCGTTCACGGCGACGATCTCGTTCCCGCTCGTGCCGGGTCGCACGGCCACATCGGTGATGTGGTTGATGTAGGAATTGACCGCGGGATCAGGTGAAGGCGGGGTCGGCGTGAGGATGCGGGCCCACGTGCCGCCGCCGGTGATCCAGGTGCGGTAGAGCCCCTGGCTGGTCGCGGCATAGATCTGGTTGTCGTTCTGCACGATCCGGTAGATCTGGTGGCTGACCAGAGCGTTGCCGCCGACCAGCACAGGCTTGCCGACCGGCTTGCCCTGCCCGTCGGCGTTGAGCCGGTAGACACCCGCGCCGAGGTAGGCGTCGGCGTTGGTGTTGGCCTCGCCGGTGCCGATCCAGACCGCCCCGTCGCTGGCCGCCATGACCGCACCGGTCGACAGCGACGGCTGGTCGTCCGACAGCGGCGCCCAGT
>JAYVYM010000323.1:0-6977 GCA_043784245.1 Frankiales bacterium | reverse complement strand
GCACCGGCCGCGGCCAGCGTCAGCGCCCCGAGCGCGCGCTTCAAACCCGGGTCACGCCAGGCCGGTCCGGGCGAAGGCGCCGTACGACGCGGCAATGGTGGCGTCCGGGCCGACCAGCCCGGCGACCGCGTCGATCGTCTTCAGCCCGTCGCCGGTGTTGTACAGCACCGTCTCGGCGTCGGGGTCAATCTCACCGCGCTCCAGCAGCTGGCGCAGGGTCGCCACCGTCACGCCGCCTGCGGTCTCGGCGAACACGCCCTCGGTCTGGGCGAGCAGCCGGATCCCCTCGACAATCTGCTCATCGCTGACGTGGCCCATCGCCCCGCCGGTGCGGCGGACGGCGTCCAGCGCATACGGCCCGTCGGCGGGGTTGCCGATCGCCAGGCTCTTGGCGATGGTCTTGGGCTTCACCGGCCGGACGGTGTCCCAGCCGTTCTCGAACGCCGTCGCGATCGGCGAGCAGCCGGTGGCCTGCGCGCCGTACACCTTGTAGGGGGTGGCCTCGACCAGGCCGAGCCGGCCGAGCTCACCGAACGCCTTATCGACCTTGGTCAGCAGTGAGCCGGATGCCATCGGCAGGACGACCTGCGGCGGCAGCCGCCAGCCGAGCTGCTCGGCAACCTCGTACCCCAGGGTCTTGCTGCCCTCGGCGTAGTAGGGCCGGACGTTGACGTTGACGAACGCCCAGTCCTCGTTCTCGGCGATCTCGCTGCAGAGCCGGTTGACGTCGTCGTAGCTGCCCTGCACGGCGACCAGCGTCTGGCCGTACACCGCGGTCTGCACGACCTTGCCCCGCTCGAGGTCGTCCGGGATGAACACCACCGAGCGCAGGCCGGTCGCGGCGGCGTGCGCGGCGACCGAGTTGGCGAGGTTGCCGGTGCTGGCGCAGCTGACCGTCGTGTAGCCGAAGGCGCGGGCGGCCGAGAGCGCCACCGACACGACGCGGTCCTTGAAGGAGTGCGTCGGGTTACCGCTGTCGTCCTTGACCCACAGCCGCCGCATGCCGAGCGCCTTGGCGAGGTTCGGTGCGCTGCGCAGCGTGGTCATGCCGGCGCCGATGTCGACGCGGGTGGCTAGATCCTGGCCGGCGGGCAGCAGACCGGCGTAGCGCCAGATGGTCTGCGGGCCGGCGGCGATGCTCGCGCGGGTCACCACTCGCAGCCGGTCCTCGTCGTACGCGACCTCGAGCGGCGCGAAGCACTCCAGGCAGACGTGCACCGGCGCCAGTGGGACCACGGTGCGGCACTCGCGGCAGACCAGACCCGACGCGGGTGACTCGGCGAAAGCAGCTGGGCGGGTGAGGTCTGTGACAGCGGTCATGCGGGTGATCTCCTCATCTTCCCCGCGCGCCGATGCCGCGGGACGGAGTTGGCACCTGGCACGCCCCGCCGATGGCGGGCTCGCGCTGGTTGCCGGGGCGTCGTCGGGCCGTGTCCCTGGTGCCCCTCGGGATGAGCGGTGCTGTGCAGTTGTGAGTCCCGACCATACCGGGCCGCTCGATAGCCTGCCCGGGTGGCCGATCTGCTGCTCGCCTCGAACCGGGGGCCGGCGTCCTTCATCGAGGACGACGCCGGCCGTCTCGTGCTGCGACGAGGCGGCGGCGGCCTGGTCAGCGCACTCGCCGCGGCGGGGTCACCGCAGGCCCTCTGGGTCTGCGCCGCGCTGTCGCAGTACGACCGCCGGGCGCTGCGTACGGGCGTGCTCGACCTGCCCGGCGTACGGATGCTCGACATCGACGAGGGAGTTTTCCACCGGGCGTACGACCGGGTCGCCAACTCGCTGCTGTGGTTCGTCTCGCACCTGTTGTGCTCGACGGCCACGACCCCGACGTTCGACGCGGCCAGCTGGCGTGAGTGGCACGGGTACGAGGCGTACTGCGGGGCGTTCGCCGACGCGCTGGCGGCCGAGGCCGGCCCGGGGGCGCAGGTGCTCGTCCAGGACTACCACCTCTCGCTGGTGCCGGCGATGCTGCGCGAGCGCCGCCCCGACCTGCGGATCGCGCACTTCAGCCACACCCCGTGGGCGCCGCCGGAGTACTTCGCCGTGCTGCCGGACCAGGTCGCCCGGGCGCTACTGACCGGGCTGCTCGGCGCCGATGCGCTGGGGTTCCACTCCGCGCGCTGGTCGCAAGCCTTCGGCCGGTGCTGCGTGGAGGTGCTCGGCGCCGACTGGGACGGCAGCGCGGTGTCGTATGCCGGGCGCTCGACCCGGGTGCTGGTGCACGCCCTCGGCGTCGACGGCGACGCGCTGCACGAGCGGGCTGCCCAAGCCGACGTGGTCGCCCGACTGGACAGCGTGCGCGAGATCGTCGGCGACCGCCGGATGCTGCTGCGGATCGACCGCACGGAGCTGAGCAAGAACATCGTGCGCGGGCTGCTGGCGTACGGCGAGCTGCTGCGCACCCGACCGCAGTGGCGCGAGCAGGTCGTGCACCTGGCCTTCGCCTACCCGTCGCGGCACGATCTGCCCCAGTACCGGGAGTACACCGCAGCGGTGCAGCGGACCGCACGCGAGGTCAACGACGAGTTCGCGACACCCGGCTGGCTGCCCGTCGTGCTGCAGGTACGCGACGACTACGCCCGCTCTCTGGCCGCCTACCAGCTCGCCGACGTCCTCGTCGTCAACCCGGTGCGCGACGGTATGAACCTGGTCGCCAAGGAGGGCCCGGTGCTTTCGCGCGAGGGCCTCGTGCTGGTGCTGTCGCGCGAGGCGGGGGCGGCCGACGAGCTCGGCGCGGACGCGCTGGTCATCAACCCGTATGACGTCTCGCAGACGGCCGACGCCATGCACGCGGCGCTGCTGATGCCCGCGGCCGAGCGGCGGGCGCGCTGCGACCGGCTCGCCGAAGCCGCCACCGCCCTGCCGCCCGCCGCCTGGCTGGCCGAACAGCTGGCGGTGCTGGCGGCCGTACGCGGCTGAGTGCCACGCTGGATCAGCGGTCAGCCGAGTCCGCGGAACGTCAGCAGGCCGCGCACCACGACGCCCGCCCCGACCACGAGGACGACGCCGGCGGTGACCAACGGCAGCACCCGGACGGCCTTCGAGCCGCGCCCGGACGTCCACCCGCGCCGGTCCATCACCGCCTGCGCGCGCAGCAGCAGCAGGCCGGCCATCGTGAGCGTCAGCGCCATCCCCACGCCGTAGCCGACGACGAGCAGCGCACCGAACACCGGCCGACCGAGAGCGGACGCCCCGAGCAGCACGACCAGGGCCGACGGGCTCGGCACCAGGCCGCCGGCGATACCCATCGTCGCGAGCGTGCGCCAACCAATCGGTGCGTCGGCCACGGGCAGATGGCTGTGCGCCCGCCCGCCGTGGCTGTGCACGACCGGGGCCGTACGGCGGTCCGCCACCGCGGGCTGCGCCATCGCGGGTGCCTGTCCTCCCACCGGCACCAACTCCCGATGACCGCCTCGTTCGGGGTCGTGCTCGCGGCCGTCCGTCCCGTGGTCATGGCCGCCGTGGTGGTCATGGCCGCCGTCGTGGTCATGGCCGCCGTCGTGGTCACGCCCGCCGTCGTGGTCATGGCCGCCGTGGTCACGGCCGTCATCGCCGTGGTCGTGGCCAGCGAACAGGCCCCGCGCCCGGATGGCCCTCCGTAGCAGGAACACGCCGACGGCGCCGAGCAGCACACCGGAGGCCACCTCGGTCGCCGGGACGAACCGCTCGGGCGCCGCCACCGAGGTCAGCGTCAGCAGCGCCCCCAGGGCGAGCACACCGGCGGTGTGGGTGGCCGTGACGGTCGCGCCGAGCCAGATTGCCTGCCGTTTGGTGCCGCGCTGCCCCACCAGGTAGGCGGCGATGACGGTCTTGCCGTGCCCGGGCGCGACCGCGTGCCCGCAGCCCAGCGCGATGGACAGCAGCACGGCGAGCAGCGCGACGGGCAGGGTCAGGTTCTGCCGGCTGACAAAGGAGGTGTAGCTGCTGGTAAACCGGTCGACCCCGCGGGGCAGGACGGTCGAGGGCGCCGGTACGCCGTTGCCCTCGGTCCGGCAGGCGGCGCCAGCGGACACCCCGAAGGACGCGGAGGTCACGGCAAGCGGCGAGCTGAGCAGATCGGTCGGATACGCCGTCAGCAGCGCGCTCGGGCTCTTCTCGGGTAGGCCACCGGTGCCGGTGAGCCGCCCACAGAGCGCGGTGGCCGACATCTCTTTCCAGCCGGTACGCCCGGCCGAGGTCGGGTCGGTCAGGGCAACGCTGGACCGCGCCGGGCGGCCGGAGTCGATCATGCAGTCCAGCCGCGAGGTGGGCAGCCCGGCCTGCCCCGGCAACGACGTGGCCGAGGCCGCTGCGACGGTCGGCACCACCCGCGAGCCGTCGATCACGAGTGAGACCTGGCCGGCGACCCGGGCGCACTCCCGCGTCGCGTACGCCGCGAGCTCGGGGTCGGTGATCCGGCCGTCGTGGTTGGTGTCCGGGCCGTCTGCTGACTGGGCGAGCTGCAACGTCGGGATCTCGGCGGTGTCGACGACGTGCTGAACCTGGACGCTGTCCGCACCGACGACGATCCGATCGGCAGTGTTGACCGTGAAGTTGCCGAGCGGGTGGGCCGACGCCGCCGGGGCGAGCACGACCAGCAGGCCTCCGGTCAGCGCAGCGACCAGCAGCCCGCGCCTCATCGCAGCCCGTCGAGCAGGGCCCGCGCCTTCGGCGCCTGCAGCGGGTTCCAGCCCGGGTTGAGCGCCAGCGCCGCCTGCAGGTCGGCGCGGGCAGCCGTCCGGTCGCCGAGCCCGGCCTCGATCGCACCCAGGTGGTAGCGGAAGGTCGCGGACTTGAGGCCGGTACGTACGGCCGCTCTCGCCAGCGGCAGCGCCTCGGTATTGCGCCCCGCCGCGTGCAGCGCCCACGCGTAGGAGTCCTGGGCGACGATCGAGTCCGGCCGGGCGGCGTGCGCCCTCGCCGCGAGCTCCACGGCCTTCGCGGCGTCTCCGTGGTCGGCCTCGAACAGGGCCAGCTCGGCGTCGACGACCTGCCCGCTCGCGGCATACAGCTGCTGGGTGGCCCGCACCACCGCGTACTGCTGCTGCGCCTCGGCCACGCGGCCCTGCGCCTCGAGCAGCTCGCCGAGCTCGACCAGGGTCGCCGGCTGCGGCTGCTGCAGGATGGCCGCGCGGTAGTCGGCGAGCGCCTTCTCGACGTTGCCTCGCAGCGCCTCGACCTTCGCCCGGCCGGTCAGCGGCGGGACGTACGCCGGGTCCGCGGCGATCGCCGCGTCATAGGCGGCCGCAGCCGCGTCGATGTCACCGGTGTTCCACGCAAGCTCGCCCAGGTAGTAGGACGCGAACGCCCGGTCCGACGGGGCCGCGGCCACGTCCAGCGCCCGCTGCAGCGCGCCCCGAGCGCTGTCCACGTCGCCCTGCAGCTCGTAGGCATAGGACGCCCGGCTGAACGAGTCGACGCCCGGCCGGAGCATCAGCAGCCTCTCCAGCACGGTGCGGGCCTCCTCGTACCGGCCCAGCTCGACCAGCCCGTCGACCTTCGTCGCCATCGCCGCCGGCGAGTACGCGTTGAGTGCCAGCGCCGCGTCGCTCAGCTCGACGGCGCGGCTGAACTCGTGCCTGGCAGCGGCCAGTGAGGCCTGGCCGGACAGCGCGGCATCGTTGGCGGTGGGCCGCAGCCGCAGCGACTCGGCGAAGGCGCCGTCGGCGCGCGTGTAGGCGCCGGGGTCGGCAGTCAGCCGGGCCTGCTGCACGTACGCCGCCCCCAGCTGCGCCCACGCCCGGTCGTTGTTCGGCACCCGACGCAGGTCGTTCTGCAGCGCGGCGATCGACGCCGACAGCCCGGCAGCGGCCGGGGCCGGACGGGCGGCGGCCGGCGGCGTTTCGGTCGCGGGGGCGCCGGACGGGCCACCGAGGGCGGCGCCGGCGGCCAGCAGCGCGACAGCCAGGACGGCGACCCCGGCGGCGACGAGTAGCCCCCGCCCACGCCGGGGCCGGGCAGCAGCGTCGCGGGTCACACCGCATCTTCGCGCACGGCCGGACTGCGGTTCAGTCAGCGGCGCGCTCTAGGGTCCGCACGTGCTGTCCCTCACCGCGGTCCTGCACCCCTCCGCACTCGATGCCCGGCGTGGCGTCGTGCGCCTGCACCCCGAGGCGATGGCGGCGCTCGGGATCGCCCCCTGGGACGCGGTGCTGCTCGAGGGGACCCGCTCGACCGGGGCGCTCGCAGCGCATGCCCCGCCAGGTTCCGCGCCGGGGCAGCTGCTCTGCGACGAGCTGGTCCTCGGCAACCTGGCCATCCGGGACGGCTCACCCGTCAACGTCGGCAAGGCACCGGAGCTGGCCGCCCGGTCGGTGGTGCTCACCGGTGAGCCGCCGGTCGTCGCCGCCGTCGATCCGGCGCTGCTGCGTACCGCGATGCTCGGCAAGGTCGTCACCCGCGGTGACAACGCCAGCCTGGTGCCGCAGGACCTCGCCCCGGCGGGCGGTCCCGACCCCGCGACCGCCAGGCGCAGTCTCAAGGCGCGACTCGGTCCCGCCGCGGGCACCGTGCTGCTCACCGTCGTCGAGGTCGACCCGCCCGGACCGGCGCTGGTGACCATGGGGACGGTCGTCGGCTGGCAGGGTGGCGCGAGCACGACCGGCAGCGCGACCTGCGTCGTGGCGAGTGCCGAGGTGGCACCGCGACTCGCCGACCTGCCGGGCCTGGAGACCCAGGCCGGGCAGCTCCGCGAGTGGCTGGACCTGGGCTTCCACCACCCCGACCTGCTCAGCCGGCTCGGCACGTCCGCCCGGATGGGCGTGCTGGTCACCGGAGCTGCCGGGTCGGGCAAGGCCGCGCTCGTCCAGGCCGTCACTGCCGAGGTCGGCGCCCGGCTGGTCCGGGTCTGGGGCCCACAGCTGGCCGGGCTCGAGGTCAACGCCGGCGCCGCGCAGGTCCGCGCGCTGCTGCAGCCCGGCGCGCCGACGGTGCTGCTGGTCGAGGACGTCGAAGCGCTGGTCCCGCGCGGCGGCGGCGGGCCGCTGGCAAGCACCTTC
>JAYVYM010000322.1:0-6034 GCA_043784245.1 Frankiales bacterium | reverse complement strand
CCGAAGCCGGGGGCCTTGACCGCGGCGACGTTGAGCACGCCGCGCAGCTTGTTGACCACCAGCGCGGCGAGGGCCTCGCCCTCGACCTCTTCCGCGATGACCAGGAAGGGGCGGCCCGCCTGGGCGACCTTCTCGAGCAGCGGCAGGAACTCGCGCAGGTTCGAGATCTTCTTCTCGTAGACCAGGATCAGCGGCTTCTCAAGGTTGACCTCTTGGTCTTCAGCGATGAACTTGGCGCCGGTGAGCACCGCGATGTCCTTGAGCATCTCCTTGCGACGGTCGCCAAATCCGGGGGCCTTGACCGCGCAAACGTTGAGGATGCCGCGCAGTTTGTTCACCACCAAGGCGGCGAGGGCTTCACCCTCGACCTCTTCGGCGATGACCAGCAGCGGCTTGCCGGCCTGGGCGACTTTTTCCAGCAGCGGCAGGAACTCGCGCAGGTTGCTGACCTTCTTCTCATAGATGAGGATCAGCGGCTTCTCGAGGCTGACTTCCTGGTCGGCGGAGCCGGCAGCGAAGTACGGGCTGATGTAGCCCTTGTCGAACTGCATGCCTTCGACGAGGTCGAGCTTGGTCTCGGTGCTCTTGGCCTCTTCGACGGTGATGACGCCGTCTTTGCCGACCTTGTCCATCGCTTCGGCGAGGAGCTTGCCGATCGATTCGTCGCTGTTGGCGCTGATGGTCGCAACCTGGGCGATCTCAGCCGAGTTCTTGACCTTGGTCGCGAGCTTGGCGATCAGTTCGACGGCAACTGCAACCGCCTTGTCGATGCCCTTCTTCACTTCCGTCGGGTTCGCACCGCTGGCGGTGACCTTCAGGCCTTCACGGAAGATGGCTTCGGTGAGCACGGTGGCGGTGGTGGTGCCGTCGCCGGCGACATCATTGGTCTTGGTGGCGACCTCCTTGGCGAGCTGGGCGCCCATGTTTTCCTGCGGGTCCTCGAGCTCGACCTCGCGGGCGATGGTGACGCCGTCGTTGGTGATGGTGGGGCCGCCGTAGGACTTGCCGATCACGACGTTGCGGCCCTTCGGGCCGAGCGTGACCTTGACGGCGTTGGCCAGCTGGTCGACGCCGCGCTCGAGCGCGCGGCGCGCGTCCTCGCTGAAAGTCAGGGACTTGGACATGCGTTCCTCTCACGGAGATGGGCGACGCCCCAGGGGCCCGGTCGGGGCCGCCCGGGGCGTCGGTCGTGCGGTGCGTACTGGAAGGCTGGTGAGCCCTCGGATCAGCCCTCGATGACGGCGAGGACGTCGCGCGCGGAGAGCACGAGGTACTCCTCTCCGTTGTACTTGACCTCGGTGCCGCCGTACTTGCTGTAGAGCACCTTGTCGCCGATCTTGACGTCCAGCGGCACACGGGAGCCGTCCTCGAACCGGCCGGGGCCGACGGCCAGGACGTGCCCCTCCTGGGGCTTCTCCTTCGCCGTGTCCGGGATCACGAGGCCACTTGCAGTCGTGGTCTCGGCCTCAACGGCCTGAACCACGATGCGGTCCTCGAGTGGCTTGATGGCGACCTTGGTCGCGGTGGTCATGGTGCCTCCATTGGCAGGTGCTGCGGCGGGTGGTGCTGTTACCGGACCGGATTGGCCGCTCGCCGTCGCGGGGGTCGAGCACCGGGTCCTCGGTTGGCACTCTAGCCCTACGAGTGCCAACCAGGCAACGCACCCCGGGCGATCACCTGGGTCACCGGCATCGAGCTGTCGGCAGGCAGGTCGAGCGGACTCGGGGCGACCCCCGCGTCGGCCAGCCGTGCGCCCAGGGCGGCAACCATCGCCCCGTTGTCGGTGCACAGGGCGGGCCGCGGTACCCGCAGGACGAGGCCGGCGGCGTCGCAACGCTGCTGGGCGAGCGCCCGAAGCCGGCTGTTGGCCGCGACCCCGCCGCCGAGCAGCAGGTGACCGACGCCGTACTCCCGGCAGGCGCGTACGGCCTTGGTGGTCAGCACATCGACCACTGCCTCCTGGAAGCTCGCGCACACATCCGCCACCGGCACATCACCTCTGTGGGCCTCCAGCCAGCGAGCCACCGCGGTCTTGAGGCCGGCGAAGCTCACGTCGTACGACTGCGGCATGGCCCGCGGAAAGGCAATCGCGGCGGGGTCGCCGTCCTTCGCCATCCGGTCGACCGCTGGGCCGCCGGGAAAGCCCAGGCCCAGCAGTCGGGCCACCTTGTCGAAGGCCTCACCGGCGGCGTCGTCGACGGTCTGCCCGAGCGGCACCATCGTGTCGGTGACGTCCTGCACCAGCAGCAGGCTCGAGTGACCGCCGGAAACCAGAACCGCGAGGCACGGCTCGGGCAGCGGCCCGTGCTCCAGGACGTCGACGGCGACATGCGCCGCGAGGTGGTTGACGCCGTACAGCGGGACGTCGAGCGCCAGCGCATACGCCTTCGCCGCGGCCACTCCGACCAGCAGCGCGCCGGCGAGCCCGGGGCCGGCGGTGACCGCGACCGCGTCGATGTCCCGCAGCGTCACCCCCGCGGTGTCAAGGGCCCGCCGGACGGTCGGCACCATCGCCTCCAGGTGCGCGCGGCTGGCGACCTCGGGCACGACGCCGCCGAACCGGGCGTGCTCGGCGACGCTGCTGGCCACCTCGTCGGCGAGCAGCGTGCGGCCGCGGACGATCCCGACGCCGGTCTCGTCGCAGGAGGTCTCGATGCCCAGGACCAGCGGCTCGCTCACGTCCACGAGCCTAGGAGAAGCAGCCGACCGCCAGGCCCCGGTGACCGCCGCGCCTCGGGTGACCGCCGCCGGCATTCCGCTGCTCCTGCGTCGTCGGCCCACCGCCTGACTGATCGAAGAGGCGGTTCAACGTTCACCTGGAGCGACATAGGGTCGGCCGCATGGCTTTGCACCACGGGTCCTCGTCGCGTCCAGCCGCCGGTCGCAGCTCCAACCCGCTGCTGACCGAGGCCAACCCGGCCCTGGGCGAGCGGCTGTCGCCCCCGATGCACAGGCTGGCCCCGGATCCGGTGCCACCGGAGGTGGCGTACCAGCTCATTCACGATGAGCTGCTGCTTGATGGCAGTGCCCGGCTCAATCTCGCGACGTTCGTCACGACCTGGATGGAGCCGCAGGCCCGACAGCTGATGGCTGACTGCGTCGACAAGAACATGATCGACAAGGACGAGTATCCGCAGACCGCCGAGCTCGAGCGGCGATGCGTGTCGATGCTCGCCGACCTCTGGCACGCCCCCGGGCTCGAGCAGGCCACCGGCTGCTCGACGACCGGTTCGAGCGAGGCCTGCATGCTCGCCGGTCTGGCCCTGCAGCGGCGCTGGGCGAGCCGGGTCGACGATCGGACCCGCCGACCCAACCTGGTCATGGGCGCAAACGTTCAGGTGTGCTGGGAGAAGTTCTGCCGCTACTGGGACGTCGAGCCCAGGATCGTGCCGATGAGCGGCGACCGCTTCCACCTCGACGCCGAGCAGGCGGTCGCGCACTGCGATCAGGACACCATCGGCGTCGTCGCCATCCTGGGCTCCACCTTCGACGGCAGCTACGAGCCGGTTGCCGACATCGCGGTTGCTCTGGACACGCTGGCTGCCGCCGGCGGCCCGGACGTGCCGATCCACGTCGACGGCGCCTCCGGCGCAATGATCGCGCCGTTCCTGGATCCCGAACTTGTCTGGGACTTCCAGCTCCCGCGGGTTGTCTCGATCAACACCTCCGGCCACAAGTACGGCCTGGTCTACCCCGGCGTCGGCTGGGTGCTCTGGCGCGACGCCGACGCCCTTCCGCAGGAGCTGATCTTCAACGTCAACTACCTCGGCGGGGACATGCCGACCTTCGCGCTGAACTTCTCCCGACCCGGTTCCCAGGTGGTCGCGCAGTACTACACCTTCTTCCGACTCGGCCGGTCCGGTTTCGTCGCCGTGCAGCAGGCCGCCCGCGACGTCGCCACGTTCCTGTCCAGCCGCATCGGTGCGATGCCGGAGTTCCGGCTGCTCTCACGCGGCGACGAGCTGCCGGTGTTCGCCTTCACGACCACCGACCGGGCCCACGGCTGGGACGTCTTCGCCGTCTCGCGGGCGCTTCGACTCCGCGGTTGGCAGCTCCCCGCGTACACCTTCCCGGCGGACCGCGAGGACCTGGCGGTCCTACGGATCGTGTGTCGCAACGGCTTTGGCCACGACCTGGCCGACCTGTTCCTCAAGGACCTGGACACCGCCGTCGCCGAGCTCAGAGCGGACTCCACAGACTCCGCTGGTGGCACGTCCGGCTTCCACCACTGAGTCGCCCGTCCGCCACCTCCCCGGTGAGAGTGCACCTCCCCTGCCAGAAAGCGTTCTGGCAGTGCCTTTTGGCGCACTGGCGAAGGGGAGGCTTCGAGTCGGGGCACCTGACGGCCGCAGGGCACCCTCAGGTCCGGCGGGTCAGCACCCACGCGTCGGTACCGCTGGGCTGGTAGTAGCCACGGCGTACGCCGGTACGGATGAAGCCGTGTCGGCTGTACAAGCCCTGCGCGGCGACGTTGTCGGCGCGTACCTCCAGCGACACGACGCGCTGGCCGCGGCGCTCCGCCTCCGCCAGCAGCTCGAGCAGCAGCCGGGTGCCGAGGCCGCGGCCGTGCAGCGCCCGCGCGACGGCCATCGTCTGCACCCACGCCTCGTCGGGGTAGTCGCACAGGCCCGCGTAGCCGACCGGGATATCACCGGCCAGCGCCACGACGTAGTGCCGGGTGTCGAGCTGGGCCAGCTCGGACCAGAAGGTCCGGGCCGTCCACGGCTCGTCAGCGAACAGCTCGGCCTCCAGCGGCAGCAACGGCGCGATGTGCCACCAGCGCAGCCGCTCCAGCCTTACGTCACCGGGCGTCACCACGGCGCCGCCTCGTCGACCGTCCGGCCGTGCCGCAGGTCGACCCGGTGCAGGACACCGCCGCTGCGCAGGTGCACCTCGTCGTCGAGCTGCCCGAGCCACTCGGAACCGGGCGTCAGCGGGCCGCTCTCCCAGGCCAGGCCGATCCCGTCGTACGCACTCAGCACGTCGGCGCCGAGCACCAACTCAAGGCCGCGGTCGACCAGCGGCACCAACAGCCGGGCGCCGGGCACGTCGAGCCGCGACCAGCGGTCCGGGTCGCGGACATCCACGATGTACGGGTCCCCGCCCAGCGCCACGAACAGCGTGTACGGGTCGGGCCAGCTGCTGATGACTGACAGCCGGCCGGCGCTGAGCTCGCTGGCGAACACTCCCGTCCAGGGCGCCCGGTCGCGCGGCGCGATCCGCAGCCACGCCCCGTCCGAGCCGCCGTCGCGACGCGCCCCCGGGTAGTAGACGACCTCGGCAAGCGAGCCCCGGACGGTGCGTTCGTGGGCGACGTCGTACTCGTGCGGGAACGACATCCACAGCGGGGTGTCGCTCATTGGCGCACCGGCTTGACCGCCCCCGGCGGGGTCGCGTCGGGCCGCCGCAGGTAGAGCGGCACCAGTGGCTCGGTCGGGGCGCCGGCCAGCGCACGGCGGGCGGCCAGCAGCACGACGCCCTCCGCCGACGGGTAGCGCGGCTCGGCGGCCTCGGGGAACAGCTCGGGGTGGGCAAGCGCGCCGGCGCCGACGACCCGGCCGGTCCAGCCGACCTCCGCGAGCGCTCCGGCGAGCACTGCGGGCCGCATGACCGAGGGACCGGCTACCCGCTCGTCATCGGCGGCGTACTCCGCCCAGTAGACCTCGCGGCGCCGCGCGTCGGTCACCACCACCCGCTCGCCCTCGCCCCAGGGGTCGACCGCGTCCAGGGAGCAGCAGCCGTACGCCGGTACGCCGAGCGCGTCGGCGAGCGCCGCGGCCGTCATGATGCCGACCCGCAGCCCGGTGAACGGCCCCGGCCCGAGCCCTACCGCGATGGCGCCAAGGTCCGTGGCGGCGGCGCCGAGCTCGACCAGCACGGCCCGTACCCCGGTGGCGAGCAGCTCGCCGTGCGCCCGACCGTCGACTACGCACCACTGCGCCTGGCGACCCCATCGCGCGCCGCTCTCGTCGTCCGGCAGCAATTCGACGCAGGCGACCGACACGGCCGGGCTGGCGGTGTCGAGGCCAAGGAC
>JAYVYM010000321.1:0-2676 GCA_043784245.1 Frankiales bacterium | reverse complement strand
CCCGCTGGCGGCGTGGTGGTCGCGCTGTCCAGCGACAACCCGGCAGCGGCGACCGTCCCGGCCGGCGTCACCGTGCCGGCCGGCTCCCTCAGCGCGAGCTTCCCCGTCACGACGCTCACCGTGCCGAACCCGCAGTCCGCCCTCATCATCGGCACGGCCGGTGGAGTCACTACCTACGCCATCATCACGGTGCGCACGCCTTCGACCTTCTCGTCGGGCAGCATCTCCGTCCTGGCGGCGGGCAGCGGCCGAGGCAGCGTCACCTCGCAGCCCGCAGGCATTACCTGCAACTACAGCTCCGGTACGAGCACAGGGGTCTGCACCGCGTCGTTCCCGGTCGGTACAGTGGTCAGGCTGTCGGCCTCGGCGGCCGCCGGGTCGAGGTTCCTGGGCTGGCGCGGTACGCCCGGCTGCGGCGAGCCCTCGCGGATCACCGTCGCTCGCGGTACGAACATCACCTGCCAGCCGGGCTTCGCACTGAAGTAACCGCGGCGCCGTCATGAGCCGTTGAAGGACGTGACCGGAGGGCGCTGGGTAGTCCTCGGTACAGCGTCGGCGGATGGTGCCTGGGCTTGGGCCTCGGTGCCTGCCGTGGACCTATCCAGATCCTGTGAGATGTCGGTGGCCTTCCGGCGCCGCTGCCGTCCGACCGGTCACATTGCGCGACGTGCCGCGCGACGGCTAGCGTCGTGGCCGGTCGCCGGCTGCCGCGTGGTGGCCGGGGAGGCGTACGCGTTCCTGGTGGGCGCCCCGGTCTTCAACACCGGTGAGGGTCGGTATCCGGTCCTGGTGGGTTCGATTCCCATCCGCCTCCGCCAGCCGGCGTCAATCCCGCCCGGGCAGCTCCTCCAGAGCGGCGAGCACCCGCCCGCTGACCTCATCCACGTCGCCCATCGCGTCGACCCGGACCAGGATGCCGCGGCCGTCGTAATAAGCGAGCAGCGGCAGCGTTTTCTGCTCGTACTCCTCGATGCGGTGCCGCACGGTCTGCTCGTTGTCATCGCTGCGGCCGGTCTCGCGGCCGCGCTGCTCGAGCCGTTCAATCAGGTGCTCGTGGCCGATGTCCAGGCAGACGACCGCGTCGAGCACCCGGTCGGTCGCGACCGCCTGCTCGTACGCCGCCCTAGCCTGCGCGACAGTGCGCGGGAAGCCGTCCAGGACGTAGCTCTGCGGCGAGTCGGCTCCCAGCACGTCTTCCAGGACCATCGCCAGGACCAGCTCGTCCGGTACGAGGTCGCCGCGGTCCATGTACGGCGAGGCCTGCAGACCCAGGTCGGTGCCCTCGCTCACCTGGGCGCGCAGCAGGTCCCCCGTGGACACGTGCCGGGCGGCGAAGCGCTCGGCCAGCCGGGTGCCCTGGGTGCCCTTCCCCGCGCCGGGCGCGCCCAGCAGGAGCAGGCGGATGGACGTCGGTCTGGTGGCTGGCTCGGCTACGGGCACGCCCCACTCAACCGCGACCAGCCCCCCTAGGGCCAGCCCCTCGCCGATCGCGTCCTGGGTGGCCCATCCCTCCCGGTGCACCGCCCCGGTGCTCAGCCGGGCCGGCGCGGCGGATCCACCTCCGCGGGCAGGGACAGCGCGTCCGTGAAGGCCGCCACCCAGTCGGTGACGCCGACGGCGTTCGGGTGCAGCCCGTCGGCGTACTTCCCCCGAAACGGTGGGGCGGTCGCCCGCCACAGGTCGACCACGGGCAGGCCCCGTTCGGCGGCCAGCCGGCGCAGCACCGCATTGGCCGCCCGCGCACGGGCCGGCTTGAGGCCCTGCGGGAAGGTGGCGACGACGGTCCCGGGCGGTACCGCGGCGACCAGCGCCGGCACAGCGGCGAGCAGCTGCTCCAGCGGTGTGCGCCGCAGGTCGTTACCGCCCGCCACGGCGCTCACCAGGTCCGGCCGCCAGCCGGCGGCTTGCAGGCCCGACAACCGCGGCAGCTGCTCGTCGAGCAGGTCTGCGATCACCGCGCCCGACCGCGACAGGTTGAGCACCCGCCAGGGCCGGCCATCGCGCCGCTCGAGCAGCCGGCGTACCCGCCCGACGTAGCCCTCGTCGACCGACGCCAGCCCCACGCCCTGCGCGGCGGAGTCGCCGAGCACCGCCCACAGCGGCCCGTCCGCTGATGGGTCGGCGAGCAGGGCGGCGTTGCGTCGCTCCCACTCCGCGGCGTGCGCGACGACCTGGTCCAGGCTGCGGCGTAGCGGCGGCAGCGCGCGTAGCAGGAAGCCACCCCGTCCGATCACAGGCACCCCCCTCGCTCACCGCACCGCCGACAGATGACCACACTGGTCGGGTGCGGGCCCTGGACGAGACGACCTGGCGCCGGGCGGCCTTCTCGCTGTTCGCGGTCGCGGCCGGCACGAACGTGCCGACCCCGCTGCTGCTGGTCTACCGCGATGCCCTGCACCTGTCGCCGGACGTGCTGACCGCCGTGTTCGGGTCGTACGCCGCAGGGCTGGTGCCTGCGCTGTTCCTCGCCGGGCCGGCCTCGGACCGGCTGGGACGGCGCCGGCTGGTCGTGGTGTTCTCCGGGCTCGCCGGGCTCACCTCGCTGCTGCTGGTCGCAGCTGCCCACTCGCTGCCATTGCTGTTCGTCGGCCGCTGCCTGCAGGGCGCGGTCAGCGGCGCGGTGTTCAGCGTCGGCAGCGCCTGGATCACCGAGCTGTCCGGGCCGCGCGCCGGGCA
>JAYVYM010000320.1:0-7025 GCA_043784245.1 Frankiales bacterium | reverse complement strand
GCCGCGACCGTCCGATTGGTGTTCTCGTCGATGAGCACGAAGCCGCCGGTCGCGCGGTTACGGCTGTAAGCGTCAACGAACAGCGGGATGGTGGTGCGTAGCCGGACCCTTCCGATGTCATTTAGGGCCAACGTACCGGCAGTCTCGTCTCGGTGCAGCGTGTTGATGTCGAGTCGGTACTGCACGTCCTTGACAAGCGCCCTTGCCAAACGGGTCGTGTGCTTCACGACGTACTTCTGTCCGGGGCGCATCGGCGTCTCTGACATCCAGCACAGCATGGCGTCCAGGTCCTGCGTCGGGGTCGGAGCGTTGTGCAGCCGGGCAATGAGGTCACCACGGGAGATGTCGAGGTCGTGCTCGAGGCGGATCGTGACCGACATGGGCGGGAAGGCCTCCTGGACCGGCCCGTCGGCGGTGTCGATGGCAGCGATCCGCGAGGGAAACCCGCTCGGCAGAACCACCACCTCGTCGCCCGGCTTAAGCACCCCCCCCGCCATCTGCCCGGCGTAGCCGCGGTAGTCCGGGTACTGCTCCGACTGCGGTCGGATGACGTACTGCACCGGGAACCGGGCGTCGATCAGGTTGCGGTCGCTCGCGACGTGCACATTCTCGAGGTGGTGAAGCAGGGAGGGTCCGTCGTACCACGGCATGGCATCGGATCGGCTCACAATGTTGTCGCCCTTGAGTGCCGAGACCGGGATGACCATAAGGTCCGAAATATCGAGCTTGGCCGCGAACGTCGTGAATTCCGATTGGATCTCGTCGTACACGGTCTCGTCGTAGTCGACAAGGTCCATCTTGTTGACGGCGAGCACGAGGTGCGGCACTCGCAACAGGCTCACCAGGAAGGCATGCCGGCGGCTTTGTTCGACAAGACCCTTGCGGGCGTCGACGAGCACAATCGCGAGGTCCGCCGTTGACGCCCCGGTCACCATGTTGCGGGTGTACTGCACGTGGCCAGGGGTGTCGGCAATGACGAACTTGCGCCGCGGGGTCGCGAAGTACCGGTAGGCCACGTCGATGGTGATGCCCTGCTCACGCTCGGCCCGCAGTCCGTCAGTCAGCAGGGCGAGGTTGACGTACTCGTCGCCCTTGTCGCGGCTGGCCCGCTCGACCGCCTCATACTGGTCGTCGAAGATGGCTTTGCTGTCGTACAAGAGCCGACCGATGAGCGTGCTCTTGCCGTCGTCCACGGACCCCGCAGTGGCGAAGCGCAACATCTCCATTCCTAGAAGTATCCCTCACGCTTACGGTCCTCCATGGCGGCCTCACTCACCTTGTCGTCACCGCGGGTCGCGCCACGCTCGGTAATGCGGGTGGCCGCCACCTCGGCGATGATCTTATCAATGTCATCGGCCTCGGAGCGCACCGCGGCAGTAAGGTTAGCGTCACCTACGGTCCGGTAGCGTGTCCTCGCAACCATCGTGGCCTCACCGGCGTGCGGAGACGTGAAGCCGTTGACCTCAAAGAGCATCCCGCCGCGCTCGAACACCTCACGAGCCCTGGCGTAGTACAGCGCCGGCAGGTCGACGTGCTCTTGGCGGATGTACTGCCAAACGTCGAGCTCGGTCCAATTTGAGAGCGGAAAGACGCGGATCGACTCGCCCAGGTGGATGCGACCATTGTAGAGGTTCCACAGCTCAGGTCGCTGGTTTTTCGGGTCCCACTGACCAAATTCATCTCGGTAAGAGTAAACCCGTTCCTTCGCGCGTGCCTTCTCCTCGTCGCGGCGAGCCCCTCCAAAGAGCGCCGCAAAGCGGTGTTTTTCCACTGCATCGAGCAGCACTGGCGTCTGGATACGGTTGCGTGAGCCGTTGGGCTCTTCCCGCACGGAACCCCCGTCTATCGCCTCCTGAACTGAGGCGACGAGTAGTTGGACACCGAGTTCGTCCACAAGTTTGTCACGGAAGACGAGCACCTCGGGGAAGTTGAGGCCAGTATCCACGTGCAGCACCGGGAAGGGGATGCGCGCCGGCCAAAACGCTTTCTTGGCCAACCGCAACATGACAATGGAATCCTTGCCCCCCGAGAACAGGAGCACCGGCCGCTCGAGCTCGGCCACCACCTCCCGAAAGATATGTATGGCCTCGGATTCCAGGGTACGCAGGTGGGGTAGCCGGTAGTCGGTGGTCGGGCCCGGGCTGGGCCGGGTCACTGCGTACCCTCTTCTATAGGTACGAAGACCTGTAGCCGTGTCAAGAGGGCCAGGATGTCGCCAGCGAGCTCGTGGCGGCACACCACCAGATCCGGGAGCTTCACGTCGGCCTGGTTGTAGACCAGCGCAGACCCGTCGACGCGGCTGGTGTGGAGCCCGGCTGCGCGTGCGACCGCGACCGGCGCGGCGCTGTCCCACTCGTATTGACCCCCCGTGTGTAGGTAGGCGTCGACCTCTCCGAGCACCACAGCCGAGGTCTTGAAGCCGGCGGAGCCCAGCGGAACGAGCTCGGCGGACATCGCATCGGCGACATCCAAGACCAGCTTCGTAGCTCGCGTACGGCTGACCGCAAACCGGGGCGGACCACCGTGGTGCGCGGGAACGATTGCGGCGCCGGTTGGCGCGTCGGTGCTAAGGATGAGGCCACGGGCGGGCAGTGCCACCGCCGCGGCCGTCAGGTCACCGGACTCCCAGAGCGCGACGTGTACGGCCCAGTCCTCGCGACCCCGCTCGCCATACTCCCGGGTCCCGTCCAGGGGGTCGACGATCCAAACCCGGTCCGCGTTCAGTCTGTCACCGTTGTCCGCGGCCTCTTCCGACAAGACAGTATCGCCAGGACGGTGCTGCGCCAGTATCGCGGCGATGACCGCCTGAGCGTCGCGGTCGCCCCGATCGCGAAGGTCGGCGTCGCCTGCGGCCCGCCCTCGCAGGTCCAGCAGAACTTCGGCGGCCGCCTGAGCTGCTGCGACGGCAACAGCGACGTCCGTCAAGTCATCCGGACCGAGCAGGGCAGCGCCGGTCAGGTGATGCGCTGGCACAAGCAACCTCCACGGACGGACTGCAACGGGGGCGGGTGAGATCAGGCTAGGCGACCCGCTCTCGGTCGGCGGTCGCACCGAGGCCGCATCCGGTCACACCTCAGCATGACTGTCAGCGAGTGTCAGGTCTGCAGCCGTCGGGCACGTCTATGGCATTCAGGGTTGGATGCGTGTGGGCATATCTCGTCCGATAGCCACGACACGGCGTTTGCGGGCCCAAATGCGGCGAGCTATGTCGCCAGCCGCAAGAGCGTCGTCGACCCTGGTCACGAGCCGACGTGAAAGGTGTTCTGCGCCGCTTCCAGCGAGCCGGTCAGCAGCGCTTCCACCGCATCGGCCGCTCGGTCGACGTGCAGGGGCAGTGTCTTGCGCTCGACAGCCGAGAAGTCCCTGAGGACGAAGTCGGCTGCGTCCTGGCGTCCCGGCGGTCGCCCGATGCCGAAGCGCACACGCAGGTACTCCTTGGAGCCCAGCGAGCTGGTTAGCGAGCGCAAGCCGTTGTGGCCGTTGTCGCCACCACCCCGCTTGAGCCGGAGCGCTCCGTAGGCGATGTCCAGGTCGTCGTGCACGACGACAATGCGCTCGATCGGCACCCTGAAGAAGTCCCGAAGTGCGGCTGCGGGGCCGCCTGAGATGTTCATGTACGACTTCGGCTTGGCCAGCACGGTACGCACGCCCTCGAGCCGGCCCTCCACCACGTCGGCCTTACCTTTGTGGGCCTTGAAGCGCCCACCTGCGCGCTCCGCCAGCAGCCCGAGGACCAGATGGCCCGCGTTATGCCGGTTGCCGGCGTACGACGGGCCGGGATTGCCCAAGCCCAGGACGAGCCAGACATCGTCTGTCATGGCCGTCGTCCGGCGGCAGCGCTAGGCGTCGCTCGTCGGGCCCTCGCTGTGCGGCCCATCGGTCCCGGCAGTCGTCTCGCCGGCCTCGGCCGGGTCGCCACCCGCCTCCTGGGCGGCGATCGCCTCCTGAGCGGCGATCGCCTCGGCGCCGGACTGCCCGGCCCCGAGCTCCTCCTCCGAGGCGACCAGCTCAGCCTCGAGCTGCTCCTCGGAGATCTGGCCGAGCCCCTGCACGACGACCTGCTCGGCATCCTGCGACAACGTCGTGCCGGCCGGCAGTGCGATCTCGCCCGCGGTGATGCTGCGACCTGCACGCAGGCCGGCGATCGACAGCGTCAACTCCGACGGCAGGTGGGTCGCCTCGGCCTCCACGGTGATCGTCATGAGCTGCTGGTCGACGAGGACATCGGGTGCGGCATCGCCCTCGAGTACGACCGGCACATCGACGGTGACCTTCTCGCCGCTGCGTACGGCCACGAGGTCCAGGTGCTCCAAATAACCCTTGATCGGGTCACGCACGATGGCGCGCGGCAGGGCGAGCTGGTCACCGTGCTCGGTGGCCAGCGTGAGCAGCACATTGGAGTCGTGCTTCAACGCGAGCATCAGCTCGTGGCCCGGTAGGGACACGTGGCGGGGAGCGTCGCCATGGCCGTACAGGACGGCGGGCACTTTGCCGGCGCGGCGCACGCGACGTGCGGCACCCTTGCCGAACTCGGTGCGGGGCTCGGCAACGATGCGGACCTCGGACACGACAAGACTCCTCAAGCGGTAAAGCGGGCGGGACGGTGCGGTGCGGCGGCGCTGATACGTGCGGAGACGCAGTCTAGGGGAGCGGCGGCGCGTCCCCGCCCTGGCCGGCTGCGAGGCGCCAGCAAAGCCGATGTCAAGCCCGGTCCGCTCAGGCCGCGCCGTCGAACAGGCTGGTGACCGAGCCGTCCTCGAAAACCTCGCGGATCGCGCGCGCGATCAATGGCGCGATTGATAGCACCGTCAGCCCGTCGAAGCGCTGCGAGCTGTCGATTGGCAAGGTGTTGGTGACCAGCACCTCGTTGATTCGGGAGTTCTTCAACCTGTCGATGGCCGGCCCCGACAGCACGCCGTGGGTCGCGGTGACGACGACGTCTGTCGCGCCGTTGTCGAACAGCAGATCGGCAGCCTTGGTGATGGTGCCGCCGGTGTCGATCATGTCGTCGACCAGGATGCAGGTCTTGCCGCGCACCTCGCCGACGACCTCGCCGACCTTGACCTCGTTCGGCACGTTGGGGTCGCGGCGCTTGTGGATGATCGCGAGGCCGCAGCCGAGCCGGTCGGTCCACCGCTCAGCGACCCGCACCCGACCGGCATCCGGGCTGACCACAACGAGATCGCGCTCGCCCCAGGTGCGCTCGACGTGCTCGGCCAGCAGCGGCATCGCAAACAGGTGGTCGACCGGTCCGTCGAAGAACCCCTGAATCTGGGCGGTGTGCAGGTCGACGGTCATCAGTCGGTGCGCGCCTGCCGTCTTGAACAGGTCGGCGATCAGCCGGGCACTGATGGGCTCACGGCCGCGGTGCTTCTTGTCCTGCCGGGCGTACGGGTAGAACGGCATGACGACAGTGATCCGCTTTGCGGAGGCGCGCTTCAGCGCGTCGACCATGAGCAGCTGCTCCATCACCCACGTGTTGATCGGAGCGGTGTGGCTCTGCAGGACGAACGCATCGCTGCCGCGCACCGACTCCTCGAAGCGCACAAAGATCTCGCCGTTAGCGAAGTCGTACGCGCTGGTCGGCACCGGCGCCACGCCAAGCTCGGAAGCCACCTCCTGAGCAAGCTCAGGATAGGCCCGGCCGGTGAACAGCAACATGCTCTTGCTGTTGGAGATCTCAAGCCCGTTCATTGCGCTCCCCCTGGTCGGTCGTGCGCAGGCCCGTCCGTTCGCCTTAGGCCCCGCCGGCGCGCCACCCACCCGACGACGTTGCGCTGCCGCGACCTGCCGACGCCGAGCGCACCGGCCGGGACGTCCTCGGTGATCGCCGACCCGGCGGCGGTATACGCCCCGTCGCACACGGTCACTGGCGCGACGAGCACGTTGCCGCTGCCGATTCGCACGTCATCGCCGACAATCGTGCGGTGCTTGTCACGACCGTCGTGATTGACCACGATCGTGCCGGCGCCGATGTTGCTGCGGCTCCCGACGGTGGCGTCGCCAACATACGCGAGGTGCGGCAGCTTGGTGCTCACACCGATGTCGCTGTTCTTGATCTCCACGAAAGCACCCACCTTGACGCCTTCGCCGAGTCGCGTGCCGGGCCGCAGGTGGCTGAACGGCCCGACTGTTGCTCGCGGCCCGATGACGGCCCCCTCGGCGTGGCTACGCACGACGGTGGCGCCCTCGCCCACGTCGCATGCCGTGAGGGTGGTGTCGGGGCCGACGACGGCGCCCCTTCGCACGACGGTGGCCCCGTGCAGCTGCACGCCCGGCCGCAGCGTGACATCAGGCTCGAGGACGACGTCGGCGTCAATCCACGTCGTTGCGGGGTCTAACACGGCGACCCCGGCCCGCAGATGCCGAAGCACAACGCGATCGCGCAGGTCGCGGGCGGCGGAGGCGAGCTCGGCGCGGTCGTTGACGCCGGCGGTCTCCCGAGGGTCCGGCCTCAGCACGGCGTGCACACGCAGCCCCGACGCCCGGTGCAGCCCGACGACGTCGGTGAGGTACTCCTCACCCTGGGCATTCTCGATCGTCAGTTGGCTGAGAGCCTCGAGCAGCGGCCCGGCGGAAAACGCGTAGACACTGGTGGCGACCTCACGGACGGCCCGGGTGGGCCCGTCCGCGTCTTTGTGCTCGACGACGCTCGCGACGTCGCCCTCCGCGCCGCGCACCACCCGGCCGTATCCCGTCGGATCGTCACGTATCGCCGTCAGCAGGGTGGTGGCTGCGCCGGCGGCCTGATGCTCGGCAACGAGCCGGGATAGGCCGTCGGCGGTAAGCAGGGGCGCGTCGCCCGGGACAACGACAACGGTGCCGGCCAACTGCCCCAGGCCGGCGAGGGCTACCCGTACGGCATGACCGGTCCCGCGCTGCTCGTGCTGTACGACAGGGGTCGCTGCGGGGTCCACCTCAGCGAGATGGGCCGTCACCTGCTCGCGGCCGTGGCCGACGACGACCATGAGGTGCTCGGGCTCGAGTGATCGGGCCGCCCTGAGCACGTGCTCAAGCATCGAGCG
>JAYVYM010000319.1:0-9114 GCA_043784245.1 Frankiales bacterium | reverse complement strand
CACCCGCGCGGCCGCTCGGGGAGCGGCGTCGGGCAGCCTCCCGGCTGGTCATCAGCTCACGGACCGACGGGCGTGGGGTGGCAGCGCCGTTGCCGGTGCGCCTGCCGGCGACGTACGCCGCGAAGGTCAGGGTCGCCACGGTCCAGGCACCTGGTCGTCTGTCCACGGACGGCAGCGTTCCACGCGGCGGCGGACGGCGCGGCAGGCACCGTCGGTACCGCCTCCGTAGGCTGTGGCGGTGAGGCGCCTGCCCGTCCTGCCTGCTGTCGTTCTGCCTGTCGTCGTCCTGCTCACCGCGGGCTGCACGGGCAGCAGCGCGGCGCGCGTGCAGACCGACGAGGTCGTCCGGGCCACGGTCACCGAGGTGGTCAACGCACCCGGCCGGATCACCGCGAAGGCGACCAGCACGGTCACCGCGCCGGCTGACGGCACGGTGGCCGCCCTGCTGGTCCCGGACGGGGCGACCGTCACCAAGGGCACCATCCTGCTGCGTCTGGACAGCCCCGCGGCGCAGCAGCGGCTGGCCCAGGCGCGCAGCGCGAAGGCTGCCGCCGCCACCCGGCCGCGGGTGCCGCAGGCCGACCTCTCGCCGCTGCAGGACCAGCTCGACGCGGCCGCTGACGGCGCGTTCGCGGCGGCCCGGGCCGCGGCAGCGCAGGTGCCCGACCCCACCGCGCGCCAGGGTGTGCTCGATGCCGTCGCCGCCGCTGAGGCCCGCTACCGGGGTGCGGCGACCGCGGCGCGCAGCATCGCCGGCTCGGTCTCCGCTGGCGCCAGCGGGCTCGGCTCCGCGCTGGACGCCCTCGGCAGCAGCCAGCGTCTGCAGGCCGACGCGCTGCTGCAGGCCGCGCAGACCACCGTCGAGGCCCTGACGGTGACCGCTCCCCAGGACGGCGTCGTGACCTACGGCGCCGGTGGCGGCGCCGCGCCCGCCGCACCGGGTGGGTTGTCCGGTCTGCTCGGTCAGCTGCCGGCCGGGCTCGCCGGCGCGCTCCCCTCGACCGGCAGCCCACCGGCGACCTCGGCGGCGCTGGCCGTCGGCGGGCCCGTCGCGTCCGGCGCCCCGATGCTGACCGTCACCGACGTCTCCGGCCTCGGGGTGACGGCGGACGTCGACGAGACCGACATCCTGCTGGTCCGGCCGGGGGTGCCCGCCGGGGTACAGCTCGACGCGGTGCCCGGCGCCGCGTACGACGCCGCCGTGGCCTCGGTGGACGTCACGCCTTCGCCCGCCGCCGGCGGCGGAGTCACCTACCGGGTGCGGCTCACGCTGACCCCCGGCAGCACCGCCGACGGCGCTCCCTCCCCGCAGCCGCGGCCCGGCATGAGCGCGGTCGTCGACCTGCGGGTGCGCGAGGCCGTCAACGCGGTCTCGGTCCCCAGCTCCGCCGTCCTGCGCGACGGGGCCAAGGCTGCGGTCTTCATCCAGGACGGCACCGGCGGCGGGGCGGTGTTGCGGCGGCGCGAGGTCGTCCTCGGCGCGCAGGGCTCCGACCGGGTCGAGGTCGTCAGCGGGCTCGAGGTGGGCCAGCGCATCGTGAGTCGCGACGCCGATCGACTCCGTGACGGCCAGCAGGCGTGACGCCCGCCCTGGAGGCCATCGACGTCACCCGGTCCTACCGACTGGACGACGTGACCGTGGACGCGCTGCGCGGGGTCAGCCTCACCATCGACCGCGGCGACTACGTCGCCGTGGTCGGCCCGTCCGGCTCGGGCAAGTCGACCCTCATGCACCTGCTCGGCGGTCTGGACCGGCCGACCAGCGGCACCCTGCGGGTGGGCGGCCGGGACGTGTCGCAGATGTCCGGTGACGAGCTCGCGCAGGTCCGCAACGCCACCATCGGGTTCGTCTTCCAGGCCTTCCAGCTGCTCGCGCGTACCAGCGCGCTGGACAACGTCGGCATGCCGCTGGTCTACCGGGGCGTACGAAGAGCCGAGCGCCGCCGGCGGGCCCGCGAGGCGCTCGACCGGGTAGGCATGGGGCACCGGCTCGGCCACACCCCCAACCAGCTGTCCGGCGGGGAGCAGCAGCGCGTGGCGATCGCGCGGGCCCTGGTCGGCGAGCCGCAGGTGCTGCTCGCCGACGAGCCGACCGGCAACCTGGACAGCCGGACCGGCGAGGAGGTGATGGCGCTGCTCGAGGCGCTGAACGCCGGGGGTGTCGCCGTCGTGGTGGTCACCCACGACCGCGAGCTCGCGGCCAGGGCCCGTCGCCGGGTCTTCGTACGGGACGGGCTGCTCGAGGTATGAGGCTGGCCGAGGCGTGGCGGGTCGCGGTGACCGCGCTGCGCGCCAACCGGCTGCGCTCGCTGCTGACGATGCTCGGTGTCGTGATCGGGGTCGCCGCGGTCGTCGTACTCGTCGCGATCGGCACCGGCGCCAAGCAGGAGGTCCAGGCGCAGGTCGAGGGGCTCGGCTCCAACCTGGTGCTGATCGTCCCGGGTCGGCTGGAGCTGGGCTCGGCCCCCACCCGCAGCCGGCTGCAGCTCGCCGACGCCACCGCCGTCGGCCGGGCGGTCGGCCAGCCGGACGCCGTCGGCGTCACGTTGTCGAGCGGCGAGCAGGTGCGCAACGGCCTCCGGGAATCCTTCGCCACGCTGACGGGGGCCAACCCCGCACTGCCGCAGGTCATCACCCGCGACCTGGCCCGCGGCGCGTACTTCCGGCAGAGCGACGTCGACACCCGGCGCCGCGTCGCGGTGCTGGGCAGTGCGCTGGCTGCGTCGCTGTTCGACGGCGCCGATCCGCTCGGCCAGAGCGTGACCATCAGCGGCGCCCGGTTCCGGGTCGTGGGCGTGTTCGCCCCCCTCGGGGCGAGCCTGGGCACCAACCGCGACAACGAGGTGCATATACCGATCACGACCGCGCAGCGCCTGCTCGGCGCTGAGCGCGTCGACGCGTTCGCCGTCAAGGCGCCAACGCCGGGAGCGGTGGAGCGGGTCCGGGCGCAGGCGCTCGCGGTGCTCAAGGGCCGCTATCCGAACGAGGAGTTCAGCGCGGTCACGCAGGACCAGATCCTGGGCACCGTCGGCCGGATCCTGGGGCTGCTCACCACCGTGCTGGCGGCGATCGCGGCGATCAGCCTGCTGGTCGGCGGCGTGGGCGTCAGCAACATCATGCTGGTCTCGGTACGTGAGCGGACCCGCGAGATCGGGCTGCGCAAGGCCGTCGGTGCGCGCCAGCGCGACGTGCTGCTGCAGTTCCTGATCGAAGCTGTCCTGCTGACCAGCATCGGCGGGGTGCTGGGCATCGCCCTCGGGGTCGGTGGTGCGCTCGGCCTGTCGGCGGCGATCGACTCGCTGCCCGCGGTCATCACCTGGGAGTCGCCGGCGCTCGCTTTCGGGGTGAGCGCCGCAGTGGGACTGTTCTTCGGAGTCGTCCCGGCGCGCCGCGCGGGAAGGCTCGATCCGGTGGTCGCCTTGAGGTCGGAGTGATGCGCACATGAGCGAGTCCACGCTGGTCGTCTGGGACGACGTCTTCTGCTCGTACGACTTCGGGGCCGCGCACCCGATGCGGCCGATGCGGCTGGAGCTCACGATGGCGCTGGCCGGGCAGCTCGGCGTGCTCGACCGGCCCGGCGTGCGGATCGGGGCCCCGGTGCCGGCCGGCGACGACCTGCTCGAGCTGGTGCACGACCCGATGTACGTCGCGTCGGTCAGGCGCGCCCCCGACGACCTGCTCGGCCGGCTGTCACTGCGGTGGGGCCTCGGTTCCGGCGACGTACCGGTGTTCGCCGGCATGCACGAGGCGTCCGCCCTGGTGACCGGGGCCAGTGTCACGGCCGCAGAGGCCGTCTGGCGGGGTACCGCACAGCACGCCGTCAACATCTCCGGCGGCCTGCACCACGCGATGAGGGACCGCGCGTCGGGCTTCTGCGTGTACGACGACCCGGCGGTCGCCATCGCCTGGCTGCTCGCGCAGGGCGCCCAGCGGGTGGCGTACGTCGATGTCGACGTGCACCACGGCGACGGTGTCGAGGCGGCTTTCTACAACGACCCGCGGGTGCTGACCGTGTCGATGCACGAGAGCGGCCGGACGCTGTTCCCCGGCACCGGCTGGCCGGACCAGGCCGGCGAGGGCGCTGCGCTGGGCACCAACGTCAACCTCGCGCTGCCCGCCGGCACCGGCGACGCCGGCTGGCTACGGGCCTTCGACGCGGTCGTGCCGCCGGTGCTGCGGGCCTTTGCGCCACAGGTCATGGTCACCCAGCACGGCTGCGACACGCATGCGCTGGACCCGCTGGCGCACCTGCTGATGAGCGTCGACGGCCAGCGCGTGGCGTACGCAGCGCTGCACCGGCTGGCGCACGAGCTGTGCGGCGGCCGCTGGGTGGTCCTGGGTGGTGGTGGCTACGAGCCGGTGCAGGTCGTGCCGCGGGCCTGGACGCACCTGCTGGCCGAGGTTTCGGGAGGCGAGCCCGGCAGCGGCTGGGTCGACGGGGCGACCCCCGACGACTGGCGTGCCGAGGCCACCGAGAAAGGGCACGAAGCCGCACCCACCTCGCTCACCGACGGCGTCGAACCGCTGTGGACCCCGTGGGAGGGCGGTGCCGGCTCGTCCGCCGACGGCGCCGACCGCGCGGTCGTCGCGACCCGCGAGGCGGTCTTCCCGCACCTGGGCCTGGACCCGATGGCGGCCCAGGGATGACCTCAGGAATGAAGCCGAGCCCGACAGACCGCGGCGCGCTGCGCCAACACCTGTTGCAGGCCCGGATCGCCGGGAACGTCGCGACCTCCCGCGAGGACAATCTGCGCAAGGCGACCCGGATGGCGCAGGGCCGCCCCGGCTACGACTTCGGGCTCGAGCCGGCCCGGTCCTGGAGCCCCGACGAGGTGCTCGACGTGATGGTCCGGCGCTGCGGCGTACGGCCCGACCCGACCTACCTCGAGGGCCCCGACACCATCGACGTCGAGCTCACCCTGGCCGCGCTGGACGCGGTACGCGACCGGCTCGCCGTCGCGGGGGCCCGCCGGGAACGGGTGCTGGTCGCGACCGGCCACCCCACCGGCATCCTCGCGCTGCACCTGGCCGCAGCGCAGGCCCTACGCGCCGCCGGTGCCACCGTGCTGGTTCCCGACCTGTCGTGGTCCTGGCCCTGGGAGCGCGAGGGCGACTGGTCCGCGGCCCGGCCCCGCCACCTGCGCTCGATCGGGGGCGTACACATGCTCGCCAGCGGCGGCGAACTGCTGCACACCCACGCCGCCGAACCCGGCCGGGCCCTGCTCGACGCCCTCGACAGCCAGCCCGACCTGGTCGTCGCCGACCACGGGTGGGCGGGGGTGGCCGCGCAGTCGGGCCTGGAGGTCCTGTCGTACGCCGACTGCAACGATCCGGCGTTGTTCGTGGCACAGGAGGAGGGCCTCGACATCACCGTCGTGCCCCTCGACGACAACGTGCTGCCGCACCTGTACGACCCGGTCTCGGCGTACCTGACGTCGTGGGCGGTCTGAGGCTGCTGTCCCGGTTGCCCTACCGGTCGGCCCCGGCGGCCGATACGCTCGTTGCGGCACGCGCGTGTCCAGTGCCTGCGGTGGGGAAGCCGCGGACCGCGACGCGTGCCGACGGTGGTCGCCACATGTCCAGCCCGACGCCAGAGCCGGTGCCCGGTCCGACCGGCCCGCACCCGGCCAGGCCCGATCTGGTCGCGGACGGCGCCCGGCCTCGGCCGCGAGCGCTCGAGGACCTCGCGACCGTGCGCTTCCTGACCGTCGCGGAGGTCGCCGCGGTCATGCGGGTCTCCAGGATGACGGTGTACCGCCTCGTGCACGCCGAGGAGCTCGCCTGCGTCCGGGTCGGCCGGTCCTTCCGCGTGCCGGAGCGCGCCGTCCACGACTACCTGCGGGCGGCCTATACCGAAGCCGGTTGAGCGCCGAGTAGCCTGTGGTTTTCCGTCCAGCAGCCGAGAAGGTCGTGTCGTGGGTTCCGTCATCAAGAAGCGCCGCAAGCGGATGGCCAAGAAGAAGCACCGCAAGCTGCTGAAGAAGACCCGCGTCCAGCGCCGCAACAAGAAGTAGGCGTAAACGGCAGGCGCCGGGGTGATCCCGGTGGCCGAGCAGTGGCTGACCTTCCTGTCGGACTTCGGCTTCGAGGACGCGTTCCTCGGCGTGTGCAAGGGCGTCATCGCGCGCATCGCGCCGCAGGTGCGGGTGCTGGACGTGCTGCACCTGGTGGCGGCGCAGGACGTCGCACAGGGCGCGTCGGTGCTCGCCTCGGCAATCGGCTATCTCCCGGCTCCTGCCGTGCACCTCGCCGTCGTCGACCCGTTCCGGGCCAGCCCGGTGCGCGGGGTCGCGGTGCGCACGGCCGACGGCTCGACCTTCGTCTCGCCGGACAATGGTCTGACCAGCCAGGCCTGGGCAGCCGCCGGCGGTGCGTCTGAGGCGGTTGCGCTCGACAACGTCTCGCTCTGGTTGCCCAAGCCGGCCCGTACCTTCCGCGGGCGCGACGTCTTCGCCCCCGTCGCGGCCCGGCTCGCCGCCGGGCTGGCGCTGGCCGAGGTGGGGAACCCGGTGCCGCTCGAGCAGCTCGAGCGGCTGCCGGTGCGGCCACCCACGGTGGACGACGACCATGTGCACGGCGAGGTCGTGCAGGTCGACCACTTCGGCAACCTCACGCTCAACTGCTGCCGGGCGGATCTGGAGGCGGCCGGGATGGCCCTGGGCGACACCGTCGAGCTGCGCTGCGGGGGCCGATCCCTGGCTGTCCCCTTCGCGGTGACCTACGGCGAGGTCTCGCCGGGTCGGCTCGCGGTGTGCGAGGACTCCTTCCGCACCATCACCCTGGCGGTCAACCAGGGCAGCGCAGCCAGGTCGCTGCGGGCGGGTCGCGGCCAGCCGATGGTGATCGCCCGGCGACGCGGCCCGGCTGGCGGCTGACGCCCGCCCTGCCCGGCCGGGCGTCCCGGTCGCGCGGCTAGGGTGGCTTGGCCAGCGATGACCAGGAGGACTGCCGTGCCCGCCCGCGTGGTGCTCGTGACCGGCGCCAGCCGCTACCTCGGCAGCCGGCTCGCCGGAGTGCTGGCGGCAGACCCGTCGATCGACCGGGTGATCGGCGTCGACACCGTCGCCCCGCGGCCCGAGCTGTCACCTCTGCTCGGCCGCACGGAGTTTCTCCGCGTCGACATCCGCAACCCGCTGATCGCCAAGGTCATCGCGCAGGCCGACGTCGACACCGTCGTGCACATGAACGTCATCGCCACGCCGCTCGACGCGGGAGGTCGGACGGCGATGAAGGAGATCAACGTCATCGGGACGATGCAGCTGCTGGCCGCGTGCCAGAAGGCGCCGTCGATCCGCAAGCTCGTCGTGAAGAGCACGACGGCGATCTATGGCTCCTCGCCGCGTGACCCGGCGCTGTTCACCGAGGACGCCGAGCCGCGGGCGCTGCCCAGGAGCGGCTACGGCAAGGACGCCGTCGAGGTCGAGGGCTACGTACGCGGATTCGGTCGTCGGCGGCCCGACGTGACGCTCACGCTCCTGCGCTTCACCAACTTCATCGGTCCGCAGATCGAGACGCCGCTGACCCGCTTCCTGTCGCTACCGGTGGTGCCCACCGTGCTCGGCTTCGACCCGCGGATCCAGCTGTGCCACGAGGACGACGGCGTCGAGGTCCTGCGCCGGTCGACCTTGGAGCAGCACCCCGGCCTGTTCAACGCCGGCGGCGCCGGTGTGCTGCTGCTGTCACAGGCCCTGCGCCGGCTGGGCCGACCGTCCTTCCCGGTGCCCTCTCCAGCAGTCGACATCCTTGCGCGGCTGTTCCGCAGCACCGGCCTGCTGGACTTCTCGCCCGAGCAGATGCGCTACCTCGAGCATGGCCGGGCCGTCGACGTCAGCCGGCTGGCCCGCGAGTTCGGGCAGGTGCCCCGCTCGAGCTCGGCGGCCTTCGCGGAGTTCGCGCAGGTGCGCGCCTCCTCGCGGCTCGCGGACGTCGCCCGCGCCACCGAGGCGCGCGCTGTAGAGCTGCTCGCCCACCTCCCGACGGGAGCTGTCCGTGCCTGAGGCCAAGGTGTTGCCGTTCGACCCCCGTGACGACGCGGCCCGGCGGGCCGCCGCCGCGGCGGCACCCGCCGGGCCGCCACCTACCGAGTCACCCCGCGTCGAGCCGCCGCCACGTGACCGGGCCGGCCCCGAGTGGGAGCGCCGGCTCGCCGGTGGTCTGGCGTTCCTGCGCCGCCGCATCACCGGCGACTACGAGGTCGACGACTTCGGCTTCGACGCCGACCTCACCGAGCATGTCCTGCTGCCGCCGCTGCGCCCGCTGTACAACCGGTGGTTCCGTGTCGAGACCCGCGGTCTGGAGCACGTACCCGACACCGGCGGCGCACTGCTCGTCGCCAACCACTCGGGCACGTTGCCGATCGACGCCGCGATGGCGACGATCGCGATGCTCGATCACCACCCCGCCCACCGGCACCTGCGCCTGCTGGGGGCCGACCTCGTCTTCATCCTGCCGCTGATCGCACCGCTGGCTCGCAAGGCCGGCAACACGTTGGCCTGCAGCGTCGACGCTGAGCGCCTCCTGAGTTCGGGCGAGCTGGTCGGCGTGTTCCCCGAGGGCTTCAAGGGCATCGGCAAACCCTTCAGGGAGCGCTACAAGCTGCAGCGCTTCGGCCGGGGAGGCTTTGTCTCCGCGGCGCTGCGGACCGGTGTGCCGATCATCCCGTGCTCGATCGTGGGCGCCGAGGAGATCTACCCGATGATCGGCAACGTGAAGTCCCTAGCGCGGCTGCTCGGACTGCCCTACGCCCCGGTGACGCCGACCTTCCCGCTGCTCGGGCCGCTGGGCGTCATCCCGCTGCCATCAAAGTGGATCATTGAGTTCGGCGAACCGATCTCGACCGCGGATCTCGGTGGGCCGGCTGCCGCCGAGGACCCGATGCTGGTGTTCAATCTGACCGACCAGGTTCGCGAGACCATCCAGTCCACGCTGTACACGCTGCTCATGCAGCGCCGCTCAGTCTTCTTCTGACCCGCGGCCTCTCCGCATGTCCGATGGGCGCGGAGACGGCGGACGCCGGTCAGCGCAGGGCGGCGGAGTAGCGCCGGACCCGGCGGAACAACGACTCCTGCCGGTATCGCCGCCGCAGCGCGAGCCCCCCGACGACGCCGCCGGCGG
>JAYVYM010000318.1:0-7497 GCA_043784245.1 Frankiales bacterium | reverse complement strand
CCACATCGTGCTCGGCCACATCACAGGGCGGCAACTCAAATGTCCAGCCGGTGCTGCTCGTCACTGAGACCGTCACGTGGCCCCGCATGGACCGCACGGTTCCGGTCACCGTCTCCACGACCCTCACCCCACCGATCGGCGCCTACCCGAGCGGTACTGGCGGCGTGGACGTCAAGGTGATCGACAGCAAGGGCAATCCGGTCGCGGGTGTGCCGATCACGCTGACGGGGGCGACGCCGACCTCCATGTCCACCAACGCAGCCGGGTGCGCCTACGCGGCGTTCCTGACTCCTGGGAACTACACAGTCTCGGCAAACGCGCCCGGTTACGTCGACAACCAGGAGCAGGCGATCTCCAGCCAGACTGCCGGGGTCGTCAACGGCCAGCCGGTGTCTTTGACCTTCTACTACGACCTGTCCGCGAGGATCGCCGCCGTGCTCGACCCCACGGTCGCCCCCGCTACCGGGCTACCCATCACCCTGGGCAACAGCGGTCTCGCTGGTACCGGGAGCTATTCCTTCGCACCGGGCGTCACGACGCTGACACCGGTCTACCCGTACTCGAGCTACGGCATCTGGGCCGGTCGATGCCCGGAGGCGTACCCCGCCGCCGTGGACGCGGGTAGCAACCCGCTGTATTCCCCATCGACCGTGAAGGCCGTGACTCCGGTGATCGGTGCGAGCGTCGCGGTCACGGTGCCGCTCTACCGCCTCAGGGTCACGGTGCTGACCAGTGGCAAGGGCAAGGGCGGCACGGTCCCGACCAACGGGGCCGTCCTCACCGCGAGTGAAACCGCGGGCGCGGCCAAGACGCTGTGCGGAGCGCCGTACAACGCCTACGGCATGACGTCGTCGCAGACCGTCGCGGGTGCAGACGGGATCAGCGAGACAGGGCTCCCGCTGGGTACCTTCATGATCACCGTGACGGCCGGTGGGCGGTCCGCCACCCAGACCGTGACCGTGCGGCCGGCCGGCGCGAGCATCACCGTGACGCTGTGAGGAGCCCCGCCCGCCGCCGTCGTCCGGCCGCCGCCGCCGACACCGGTTTCTCGCTGGTGGAGGTGCTCATGGCCATGCTCGTCATGTCACTGCTCGGCCTGGCTGTGGTGGGCACGATCAGCTCGGTCGCCCGGAGCAGCCTCGCGGCCAACAACCGACTGCAGGCCACCAACACGGTGCAGACCATCGCCGACCGGCTGAGCAAGAGCCTGCGGTCGGCGCACCCGATGAACACCACCCCGACGTCGGCCTTCGATGTCGCTGATGCCCGGCACGTCCTGTTCTACACGGATGCAGGGGACGCGACCGGTCCGCGGCGCGTCGACGTGTCGGTATCCGGGTCAGGTGCCCAGGAGACGATGACGCAGGTGGTGACGCTGGCCAACGCCGCGGGCGCCTACACCGGCCCGAGCTCCACGCAGATCGTCGGGCCGGGGGACATCGACGCCACGTCCGCGCTGTTCACCTTCTACGACGCCTCAGACGTGCAGCTCGCTGTCCCGATGGCGACCCCAACGCTTTCGGCGCCAATCGTCCGAATCAGGCTCACCCTCACCACCCACGAGAAGGGGCTGGCCACGCCGACCAACGTGACCTCCTCCATCTACCTTCGTAACGTCGAATACCGCTGAGGCGCCAGATGATGAGCCGATTCCTGTGCCGCAGGCTGGCCAACCGCGACGACTCCGGCTTCGCCATGCTTACTGTCCTGCTCGCCATGGTCATCCTCACGCTGCTCGGCAGTGTCCTGTTGGCGAACGGGCTCAGCGCGTTGCCCCTGGCCCGCCACCAGCAGGACTTCAACGCCGCGCTCGGGGCCGCCGAGGCGGGCGTCGACGACTACATCGCGCGCCTCAACCAGAACTACAACTATGCGACGAGCCCTGACAGCAACACCGCCTTCACAAGCTTCGTGCCGGTGGCAGCAGGTTCGCCGTCCAGCTACACCTATGCCGTGGACAGCAGCCAGCTGGCGGCAACCGGCGGCATCACGCTGTCGGTGACAGGGCAGACCGGCAAGGTCACCCGTACGGTTCGGGTCGGCCTTCGTCCGTACGGTTTCCTTGATGCCCTCAGCCAGACCGACTACAACATCGTCGACCCCGCACTGTTCCCGCTGCCAGGACTGAGCGTCGATCAGACCCTGGCGGCGTGCAAGTACCACGCCTGGGGACCGGGACCGGGGCCGGGTGGGCGCGGCCCGTCCACCGCCTGCGCAGGCCTGTTGAACTACTGGGTCACCGGCAACGTGCTCGACGGGCCGATGCAGTCCAACGACGACTACTACCTGTGCGGCAAGCCGCAGTTCCTCGACACGGTTGACAGCGGTGACCCGTCAGCCGCCGGTGCGCCGTACTGGATGAACCCCTCCGGCGGCTGCGGTGGCGACGCACCTGTCTTCAAGAAGGGAGTGCCCAACGGCCAGCACCTCATCACCCTGCCGCCCAGCGGCAAGGTCCTCCAGTCGAAGACGACGCCGGGGATCCTGGGGACCGGTTGCCTCTACACCGGGCCCACCGCCATCACGATCACCGGGGCCACGATGACCGTGCTGAGCCCGGACACCAAGCTGACGAACGTCAACTGCGTCGGCACCAACGTCCCGCTGCCGGTGAACCGGACCATCTACGTCCAGGACATCCCCGGAATCGGAGACCCCAACTTCGGCATCTGCATGATCACCGTCACCTGGAATGCAGACGCCTGCGACAAGGGCAACGCCTACATACGCGGCACCTTGTCCGACGATCTGACGATCGTCGCCGACAACAACATCATCCTGACGGGCAACGTCACCTACGACAGCTTCACGGCGACCGGCCCGCGCCGCGTACTAGGTCTCATCGCGACCAACTCCGTCCTCGTCAACCACCCCGTCACGCAGACCGGTTGTGCCGCGGGCACCGCTGACTCCGCCGGGTGGTGCAACGTGACCGGCACTGTGGCCTTCGGCAGTGACAACTACGCCGTGCCGCTCATCAACCCGACTATCAATGCGGCGATGCTGTCCCTCCAGCACTCGTTCTCGGTGCTCAACTTCGACAAGGGCCTGACCACGGGACTGGGCGCCGTCCGGCTCACGGGCAGCGTCGCGGGTCTGTTCATGGACACGGAGGGTGTGTTCGGTGCTGGTGGTGCCCTCATCCACGGCTATGACGTGAACTACGCGTATGACAACCGGCTTCGCAACGGCGGGCTGGTCCCCCCCAACTTCCTGGACCCGGCCGCGACCTTCTGGCACCGGATCAGCTTCACGGACTGCAGCAGCGGCGCGACTCTTCGATCCTGCTGATACCGGCCCTCTCGTCCCGCGAAGGAGGTAGCTGTGACCGTGCTCCTGCCCGTCCTCGTGCTGGTCGGGCTGGCTGTGGGGTCCTTCCTCAACGTCGTCGTATGGCGGGTACCTCGGGGCGAGTCCGTGGTCAGCCCAGCGTCCGCGTGTCCTGCGTGCAGCGCGCCGATCCGGCCGCGGGACAACGTGCCCGTCGTGGGCTGGCTGCTGCTGAAGGGCCGGTGCCGTGACTGTGCGGCGTCGATCAGCCCGAGGTACCCCGTTGTCGAGGCGCTCACCGGGGGCTTGTTCGCGGTGCTGGCACTGCGATTCGGGCTCGACCCCGTGCTGCCGGCCTACCTCTATCTCGGGGCAGTCGGGCTCGCGCTCGCTCTCATAGACCTCGACGTACACCGGCTACCCGACGCGCTGACGTTGCCCTCCTATCCGGTGCTGGCGGCGCTGCTGGGGCTCGGGGCCGTCCTCGGGTCGGACAGTGGTCACCTGGTCCGTGCGCTGCTCGGCGGTCTGGTGATGTATGCCTTCTACTTCGCTATCTGCTTCGCCTACCCGGCCGGCATGGGATTCGGCGACGTCAAGCTCGCTGGCGTGCTCGGGATGGCCACCGCGTGGCTGGGCTGGGGTGCCTGGGCCGTCGGGCTGTTCGGCGGTTTCTTGTTCGGAGGTCTGTGGGGGATCGGGCTCATCGCCTTGGGCAGGGGCGGGCGCAAAAGCAAGGTGCCGTTCGGCCCCTTTATGCTAGCGGGCACTTTCGCGGCCGTGCTCGTCGGCGAGCCGCTCGCGGGCGCCTATCTGCGGCTCACAGTCGGCTGAGCCATTCGGCTCAAGGCTTCCAGCGGGACGTCCGAAGGCTGTCTGGACACCGGTCGTAAGACATGACCGGCCCAGGGGC
This sequence comes from Frankiales bacterium, assembly GCA_043784245.1. GTDB lineage: Bacteria > Actinomycetota > Actinomycetes > Mycobacteriales > SCTD01 > JAYVYM01. The sequence continues at coordinate 3,314 of JAYVYM010000318.1, read as the reverse complement.
GCAAGCCCCCCGCCCGGAGGGGACAGGACGTGGCAGGACGAACAGTGGTGGGTCTCGATATCGGGACCTCCGGGGTGCGCGCAGCCGAACTCACACTCGGCAGGGGCGGAGCGACGCTCGAGCGCTTCGGCCAGATCGGCCTGCCGCAGGGCGCCGTGCGCGATGGCGAGGTGGTCGACGTGGCCGCCGTCGCAGCCGCCATCCGCCAGCTCTGGGCGCAGGCGAAGCTCAGGAGCAAGAAGGTCGTTGTCGGTGTCGCGAACCAGAAGGTCGTGGTACGCCAGGTTGATCTGCCGTGGCTGCCGGCGGCCGAGCTGCGCGCCTCCCTAGAGTTTCAGGTGCAGGACTTCATCCCCATGCCCGTGGAGCAGGCGACGCTCGATTTCCACCCGCTCGAGGAGGTCACCGCCGAGAACGGCACCCGGATGCTGCGCGTGCTGCTGGTGGCCGCCTCGCGAGAGATGGTCGCGGGCCACCTCGCCGCGGTCACCAAGGCCGGCCTGGAGCCGGCCATGGTCGACCTCACCAGCTTCGCCGTTCTCCGTTCGCTTGCGCACGCCGACAGCGGGCTCGGGATCACCCACGCCGAGGCGCTCGTCGACATCGGTGCTGCGGTCACCAATATCGTGGTGCACCAGGGTGGCGTCCCGCGTTTCGTACGCGTCTTGCCGATGGGCGGCTCGGACATCACCGATGCCGTAGCCGAACGTCTCGGCGTCGCGCTGGACCAGGCCGAGTCGGTCAAGCAGACAACCGGGCTGGCTCCGGTGCAGGGTGCCGCGGAGGCCCACCCGGCCAACCGGGCGATCGAGCTGACCGGCGGCGCCTTCGTCGAGGAGGTCCGTGGCTCGCTGGACTACTACTTGGCGCAGAGCGGTGCGGAGCGCATCGAGCGGGTCGTGCTGTCCGGTGGTGGATCCCGGCTCAACGGGCTGCTGGAGCGACTTTCCGCCGCGACGCGCCTGCCGGTCGAGCTGGCCCGCCCGCTGACGCTGCTGCGGCTCGGAAAGACAGGCCTCACCGACGAGCAGCTGGCGCAGGTCGAACCGATGGTCACGGTCCCGGTCGGCCTCGCCCTCGGGCTGGCGTCATGAAGGTTCTGTCCTCCGACGCCGGGGCGATGACCCGTCGGCTGGCGTTGCCGTCAGTGAACCTGCTGCCCCCGGAGATCGCGCAGACGCGGCGGTTCCGGCGGGTCCAGATCGGCCTCGGCGGTGCCGTCCTGGGTGCGCTCGGCGTGGTGGCCCTGCTCGTCGTTGCTGCCGCCGGCTCGGTGTCCGACGCCAACGACAAGCTCGATGCCGTCGGCGCCCAACAGCGCCTGCTACAGGGCCAGACCGCGCAGTACCGCGATGTCACCGCCACCTACAAGCGTGCGGCCGACGCCCAGGCCATGCTTGTCGTCGCCATGGGCGACGAAGTGCGTTACTCCCGCTTTCTCAGCAACTTGTCGCTGGCGATCCCCGACAATGTGTGGGTCAAAAACATTACCTTTGCGCAGGCCGGTACGTCTGCGACCTCGCGCGGTCCGGGCCCCACGGGCATCGGCACGCTCACCGTCAGCGGGGTGGCGTACAAGCACGAGGACGTCGCTGGGTGGCTGGAGTCGCTGAGCAGGGGGCCGGGTTACGACGGCCCGCTGCTGCAGAGCTCCACGGAGGTGCTGCTCGGAACCAAGCAGGTCGTGAACTGGGCAGCGACCGCGACGCTGTCTCCCGCCGCGCTGTCCGGCCGCTACTCCAAGACGGGAGGCTGACATGAACAAGCTCAAGCAGTGGATCGCCTTCACAGTGGTGGGGGTCGTCGCGGTGCTAGCTGCCGGCTGGTTCCTGCTGGTCGCACCCCGGCACGCTGAGGCTGCGGGCCTCCGGCAGCAGACCGCTGAGCAGGAGGGCGCCAACGGCCAGCTGCGCACAGCACTGGCCGTCCTGAAGGCGCAAGCCACAGACCTGCCGAAGGAGCAGGCAAAGCTTGCGCTGGTAGCCGCCAAGCTGCCCGATAACCCGGCTGAGCCCGAGCTGCTCCGGGCGCTCGCGGCCGCCGCCGACACCGCAGGTGTCGAACTGGTCTCCATCGCCCCCGGCGCGTTGACCCCCGTCACCCCGGTGGCCGCACCGACCACACCGGCGGTCGCCTCTAAGACCCCCGCCGCGGCTGCCCCCGGCACGGTTGCCGTGCCTCCTGCGCCGGCCGCAGCTGCCAGCAGCGCCGGCACCCTGATGGCGATGCCGGTGACCATCTCTGTGGCTGGCGGCTACTACGAGGTGGAGCAGTACCTCACCGCGCTGGAGGATCTGACGCGTGCGTTTCGCGTCACGTCCCTCGCGGTCACGCCCGGCGCCAACCCCGTGGCGCCGGTCGCGACCGGTGGTGGCACGCCGGCACCGATGTCCATCGAGGACGGCAAGCACCTCATTACCAACATCACCGGAATGGTGTACGTCGCCGCCGCCAACAGCCCGCTCACCCCTGTCGTGGCGCCCGTCGCCGCACCTGCGAAGTAGGAGATCGGCATGAGCGAGTTTCCGTTCGGCGAGGCCGACGACACCGCACGGGAGGCGCCCACCCGGGACGGGAAAGCTCTCTTGATCGGTGGCGGGCTTCTCGCCGCGGTTGCTGTGGGTGTCGGCGCCTTCCTGTTCCTCGGCGGCCGCGGCGGGGGCGACTCCGTCAGCGCCGCCACGCCAGCGCGGTCGGGCGTGGCAGAGCCGGTCGCGGTCGGGCCAATCACCCCGACAAAGCCATCGCCTACGCCGTCGCCCAGCGCGCTCGGCGTGCCGGCGCCGACCGTCGAACACGCTGCCCGCAACCCCTTCAAGGCGCTCTACATCGTGCCCGTCGACGCGGGCCCCGGCGGTGCGGCGCCAGGCGCAGCCCCGACTGCCGTGCCGGGCGCACCGGTCCCCGCGCCGGTCACACCGGCACCCCTGCCCGCAGTCACGCCGACCGCCACGACCCCGGCACCGGTCGGGGACCCGACAGCTCGCACCGTGTACGCCGTGAAGCTGCTGAGCATCAGCGGGAGCAGTGCCAGCATGGTCGTCGACGGTAAGACCATGAGCATCATCGTGGGCCAGCGGTTCGGCCGCGACGGCGAGCTGGTCGTGCTGTCGATCGGCCGGAGCAGCCTGGTCCTGCAGGTCGCCGCCGACACCCCGCTGCCGTTCGTGATCGGGCAGTCCCGCGGGGTGCTCTGACCCGGACCCGCTCTGACAGACTGGCGGCATGCTGCGCTGGTTGACCGCCGGGGAGTCCCACGGCCCCGCCCTCGTGGCGGTGCTCGAAGGCCTCCCCGCCGGCGTGTCCACGTCCTC
>JAYVYM010000317.1:0-3905 GCA_043784245.1 Frankiales bacterium | reverse complement strand
GGATCTCGACCTACCCGACCACCGGGACTACGCACTCGACGTGCCGCACCCCGCGCACAGCCGGGCCGAGTCGACCCGGCAGCTCGGAGAGCTGCTACGCGACATCTACGCCCGCAACCCGCACAGCTTCCGCCGTTCTGCCCCGACGAGACGAACAGCAACCGGCTCGGCGCCGTGTTCGAGGTCAGCGACCGCGCGTTCATGGAACGAACCGAGGACGACGACGTCGTCTTCTCCCGTGACGGACGGGTCATGGAGGTCCTGTGCGAGCACAGCTGCCACGGTTGGCTCGAGGGCTACACGTTGACCGGCCGGCACGGCATGTTCGCGACCTACGAGGCGTTCGCGATGGTCAGCGCCTCATAGACGATCCAGCACGGGAAGTGGCTCGGAGTCCGGCCGCTCCACCGTGCTCGCAAGCTGGAGGGTGAAGGCGTCGGGATGCGCGTCGGCTTGGTCAAGCAGCGCTGGTGCCTCGATGACGCGGATGACAGCTGAGCGCTCGATCTCCGGCGTAACGGTCAACACGGCACCGGAGAGCCCTGCCGCGATGGCAATCTCCAGCAGATGCTCGGTCTCGCCTGGAGGAAGGTCGTCACGGTCCTGCCAGACCGGGACTCCGGCGGCACGCAGTGTTACGGCGGTCGCGGTCCCGTCGCTCTGCCGATAGGAGATGAAGATCGGCCCGAGCGCGTCGGCTGTCACGAGTGGCCTTCATCGATCGTCGTGGTCATCATGCGGGCAGCGCGCAGGTGGGGCAGTCGGGACGGGGTGCGGCGGTTTGGTGCCCGCGGGCATCACTCTCGCGTCGCCCTCTGGCTGCGCAGTTCTTGACCTCAAATCGCACGTCCCAGTGCGCTGGCACGTTCCTGCGCGGCGGCCAGCAGGCGGGTGGCCGGACGAGGTCGGGCAGCGTCACCGCCAGCGCAGTCCAGTGACCACCACAGTGAGGAGCACCGACATCATGACCACCCACTCCACCCGTCAGGCCTACCCCAAGGCTGCGCGTCCCGCCGTCCGTCTCGATCCGTTAGCGCGTCCGACCGAAGCTGCGACACCAAGCGCCGTGGAAGTCCCGGACGTCCCCGTTGGACATCCGGTCGCGGAGCAGGGTCCAACTCTCACCGTCGCCGAAGCCGCGACGTTGCTCGGCGTCGGCACGTGGCTCGTCCAGCAGCAAGTTGCCCGCAGAGTCATACCCGCCGTCCGGCTGGGACGGCGGATCCTCATCTCCAGATCACGACTGCTCGCCTGGCTCGACAACGGCCAGTGACGCCCACCCGGCGCGACGTCCCGCCTTCGCGGGGAGTTATCCACAACTTCCCGGTCTCCGCCGGAGATTGTCGCCGATCGGCCGCATCCTCTGAACATCCAACTGCGTAACGGAGAACGTCATGGGCCACACCCGAGACCGAGGCAAGGGGGACCGCCTTCGTTGGCAGGCCATCGCGCAACTGCCCGCCGGCCAGCGCGTCACGCAGGCCTTCGAACGCAAAGCCGACGCCGAGCGCTGGTGGCAGGAGCAGGAACAGCGCGGCAGAGCCGGTACCTACATCGACCCGCGCGCCGGCAAGCTCCTGCTGAAGGTGCTCGCTGAGCTGGTGCTGACCGAGCGGGAGCCGTGCCTGCAGAACCAGACCCGTGACAAGCGACGGTCGCTGTGGCGCAACCAGCTCGAGCCCGATCTGGGTGACCTGCCGATCGGCAGCATCCAACACGCGACCGTGCGTGCGTGGGTCGCGACCGCCAGCCTGAAGTGGCACCCAGAGACCGTCCGTCCGGCGCTGCGGCTGCTCAAAGAGATTCTGGACGTGGCTTTGGAAGACGACCTGCTGATGCCCAACCGGGCCGTGGATAAACGCGGACGACCGCCGGCGAACATGCCCGCCAGCAGGCGAGGTGAGATTAGGGTCGTGGAGCCTGCCGAGTTCGTAGCGCTGCTGCGCGCGACACCTCCGGAGTATCAGCGCCCCCTGATCCTTGGCTACGGCGCGGGGCTGCGCTGGTCAGAAGTCGCCGGACTGCACCTGGCCACCTCCCGCCACGCCGCCGGACTGGACCTGCAACTCGGTGAGATCCGGGTACGGGAAGTGCTCGAAGAGAGCCGCGCCGGACTTGTCATCCGCGCCTACCCCAAGACCGCGTCGAGCCGCCGCACCATCCCGCTAGCCCCAAGCGTCCTCGCCGCGCTGATGGCCAGTCTGGAGCGGGTCCCTGCAGGTGCGGTCGGACAAGTCGCGCTCGGACACGAGGGCAAATGGCTGCGCCGCTCGAACTTCGCACGCCGGGTGATGCACACCGCCATCGAAGAGGCCAAGCTGGCGACCCCCAGGCCGAGGTTCCATGACCTCAGACACAGCTGGGCGACCGAACTGCTCGCCGGAGGCCTCCTCGCAGCGGACGCTCGCGAGCGCACAGTCTCGGTCTCTGAAGCCCGGCTCGGCGCCGCTTTCCGACTCGGCTGACCAGCTGCCACGTCGCGGTGGAAAGCGACACCAGCCTGCTGTTCGACGTTCGTGCGTCAGCAAAGTGCGTTCAGGCTGCTGAGGTTGCCGCGTCGTCGCCGGTGAGCCAGCCCTTGCCGGTCCACAGCTGCGTCAGCACACCCCCCGGCAGGTCCAAGGCGTTGAGCAGCGCGGTGACCTGGGCGATCGACTCGCCGGGGCTGGCGAGCACGATGAGGGACCGGCCGGCGGGGTCGGTGCTGTTGTTCCAGAGGCGGAAGGTCCCTTGCTCGAGCTGCACGAACGCCTGCACTCCCGGGCCAAGCTCGTCGTAGTACTTGCTGAAGGTGAGGGCGGGGATCTGCTCGGCGGTCAGCGTCAGGCGGGCGACGGCCTGTAGGTCGGCGTGGACCTGACCTACGTCGAGCTGGGAGAGGCTCACGTGTCCACCTCCGTACTCAGCACGACGCGAGTGACCCTGATCGTGATCTGAGCGTACGGTCCGCGTTCGTCAGAGCCAACCCTGACGCCGGGGGAGCCGGCGCGCCAGATCGGGACGCCTGGCGGGGAACGTGGGTCGGGGGAGACGTCAGTCTCGAACTCGAGCCCGTACTCGCCAGCAGGGATGCTCCCGGGCCACGCCTGCACGGTCGGGATGGCGCTGCCCTGCGGCGCGTAACCGCGCAGGACGGACGACTCGACGATCTTGCGGGCATCCTCATCGGTCTGCATACGGGGGTTCCCCGCCCGGTGGTACAGGCTGTAGCGCACATCTACCGCTTCCGTTGGTTTGCTCAAGGAGACCATGCGTAGAGCGCACGGCAGCGCACGGAGCCTCGCTCACTCATGGCTCAGGCGACGGGTCGCACGCCGCCGGCAGTTGCGTGCTGAGCGCGGTCTGGGCCTGTCAGGAGCAGTTGCGTGCGGTTCTAAGAGCGCACGGAGAGCGCACGGAAGGATCCCGGCGACCTTCGGTGATGCCGTCAACCGCCGTCATACATGCCCTGACCTGCGGTTTTGTGTGTGGGCGATACAGGACTTGAACCTGTGACCTCTTCCGTGTCAGCTATAACGAGGCCGTCCGTAGCGGTCCGCGCAAATCGTAAAAGCCCAGGTCAGAAGGCATACGGCGTCCGCCGACGTCCGCTTGAAATCGCGTGAATCCGGAGGCTGTGGCTACCAGTTTGGCTCCCGGTGCCGACCTTCAGTGCTCAGTGCCCAGTGCCCAGCGCCCTGCAGAGCCGGTCTTATGGACGGATCGAACGGGCGCCTATGCCGATGAGCGGGAGCCCGAGAACGTGTTGTTATCCCCTCGTCCTGGTCTCCCGGCGAAGATGAGCTAGTGTCTTGCGCCGTTAGTTGGCCTGATAAATAGTAGAATCTGGGTATGGCGCGGAGAGGATGACCCAAGGCCGAGTTGTTGCTGACTGATGATGAGCGCGAGCAGCTCGTGCGTTGGTC
>JAYVYM010000316.1:0-3258 GCA_043784245.1 Frankiales bacterium | reverse complement strand
TCGTGCTGCTGGTGTCGCTGGGCGTCGGGATGCTGTGCGGCGGCCGGCTGCCTGACCTCGGCGCGCTGGTGCTGCGGTCACGACGGCTCGTGGCCGCCGCGCTGCTCGCGCAGCTCGCGGGCGGCGTGGTGGGCGGGGTGGCGTACCCGATCGGGCTGACAGTGTCGTTCGGACTGGTGGTGCTGTTCCTGGCGCGCAACCGGGGGCTGCCCGGCAGCGGGCTGATCGGGATTGGGCTGCTGGCAAACGCACTCGTCGTCGGCGCGAACGGCGCGATGCCGGTGTCGCTGGAGGCAGCCGCTCGGGCCGGGCTGAGCGCGGCCGACCTGCACCTGCTGACCGACCCGCGGCACGAGCTGGAGACCCCCGGCACCCGCCTGTTCGGGCTCGGCGACGTCGTGCCGGTCCCGCTTCCACTACGGCCGGAGGTGGTGAGCCCCGGCGACGTCGCGGTAGCCGCCGGGCTCGGGCAACTGGTGCTGCTCGCGCTGCTCCCGGGTCGTCGCCGACAACCCGTGGCTGGCCGATGATCACCGTCGTCCACCTCGCCCGCCGGGTCGGCCCCGGTGCGCGCGCCGCTGCGGCAGATCCCTCGCGGTCGGGCTGTCAACGCCCTTGATCCAGGTCCGTCGGCCCGCCAGGTCCACGACAACGAGGCGCCTACGCATCAACGCGCAGTTGGCGACAGCCAAGCGGGCCAGCCCAGGTGAGCTTCTCGATCGAAGCGGGTCGGCGACCGCCGCGGACCGCCCGAGAGCCAAGACAGCCGGTATGGCTGCTCGGCAACACGGTTCACGCGCTTTCGTGTGCTGTTTCCAGCTCCGAACGCAGCCGTCCCAGCATGCCCGCCCCGAGTGCGCCATCCACGGCCCGGTGATCGCACGTGAGGGTCAGCTCGGCAATCGGCCGGACCTGGACCTGACCATCGCGAACTGTTGGCCGCTGCTTGGTCGACCCGACGGCAAGAATGCCGACCTGCGGTGGGTTCAAGATAGCGTCGAAGCGGTCAACCCCGAGCATGCCGAGATTGGACAGCGTGAAGGTGCCGTTCACGACATCCTTCATTGCCAGAGCCCCGTTCCGGGCCCGCGTCACGAGGTCCTTGCGTAGCTCCCCGATCTCGACCAGGGAGAGGGCCTGGACGCCGTGCAGGACCGGCACGGTCAGGCCTGCGGGAGTGGCCACCGCCAGGCCCAGGTTCACCGCGGAGTGCAGCGTCACCACCTCGTCGGCATAGAAGCCATTCAGCCCGGGACACGCTTCCAACGCCCGTGCGGTGGCGAAGAGCAGTGCGTCCGTAACGGTAGCTCCGGGCACTCGCGCGCCCACCTCGAGGGCCGCCGTCATATCGACCTCTACGGTGAGGTGGAAAACTGGAGCCGCCCACGCCGTCACCAGTCGCCGGGCAGCTGCTCGGCGAATCCCCTTGAGCGGGACCGCGGTGCTACCCGCGTCGACATTGTCCGGGCTGCTCACGGGGCTTCCGCCAGTTCGCGACTGTCCAGCACCGGTGTTTGCGCACTTCGACCTCGGCCGGCGCAGCCGTACAGGCGCATCTTCTCGACGGTGGCGTCCACCATCAGCTCGGCGCCGCGACGCATCGCGTCTTCGAGCTGGCGGTCACCCTCTGCCCAGGCCGACTCGATGCCGCTCCGGAAGGCCAGCCGAAGATCGGTATCTGCGTTGAGCTTGTGGACGCCGTTGTGGATGGCCGCACGCACCTCCGCCTCGGGCAGGCCGGACGCGCCGTGCAGCACGAGCGGGACCGGCACCACGGCGCGGATCTCCGCGATCCGATCGATGGCCAGCGGCGAGGGATCGCCGAGTGACACACCGTGCACGACGCCCACCGAGATGGCCAGGGTGTCCACATTCGTCTCAGCGACAAAGCGCTCGGCTTCCCTGACGTCGGTGTAGTACGACGCCCAGTCGACCGGCTCGTCAGCATCGGGGATGCGGCCGAGCTCAGCCTCCACGGGCAGCCCGAACTCGTGTGCGATCTCCACAATCCGGCGGGTGGTCTTGATGTTGTCCTCGAAGGGCAGGTGGGCACCGTCGTACATGACGGAGTCAAACCCCAGCCGTATCGCCTCGAGGACCTCGGCGTAGGACCCGTGGTCGAGGTGGATGACGTAGCGGGCGCTCGACTCCTCGGCGTTGCGGCAGGTCAACTCAAATGCCTTCCGCAAGCCCATGTGCGGGATGATTGCCCTGCCGACCTGAAGAAAGACAGGTGCATCGGCGATCTCCGCCGCACGTAGCAGAGCCTGCGCCGTCTCATCATTGTGCATGTTGAACGCGCCCACAGCGTAGCCGCCGTGGCGCGCCTCGGAGACAAGATGTCGGGGGTTCGCGCTGCTCATGGTGTAAGTCCTTTCGAGGCGATGGTGCAGAGTGGGGTTTGAAGGTCTGGCTTACCTGCCGCAGAAAGGGTCCGTTTCACGGCTTCCAACCAGCCTGCGTGCAGCTGCCCTCGCTGGTCGGAGCCGACGACAGGGTCGAAAACGCGGTCAAGTGACCAGGCGGCTGTCACGTCCGCCGGTCCGCTCCACAAGCCGACGCAGATCCCGGCAAGAAGGGCGACCCCCAGCGCCGTCCGCTCCAGCTCCCGGGGCCGTCGGATCTGCAGGCCACTGGCATCTGCAAGCAGCTGACACAGCAGATCGTTGCGGGCGGCGCCCCCGTCGACCTTCAAGTTCTGCACCGGCAACCCACCGCGCGTCAACGTATCGACGATGTCGACGGTCTGGTAGGCCATGGACTCAAGCGCCGCGCGCACGACGTGCGCTTTGGTCGTCTCGAGCGTCATTCCGAGGACCGCGGCCCGAGCTTGACGATCCCAGTGCGGAGCGCACAGCCCTCCGAAACCGGGCACGAAGTACACACCGCCACTGTCGGGCACGCTGGACGCCAGGGCTTCGACGTCTTCCGAGGGCTGCAGCAGACCGAGACCGTCGCGCAGCCACTGCAACGTCTGGCCGCTGTGGAAGACCACCCCCTCCAGCTCGTACGCGGTCCGGCCCTGCGCCGTCCAGGCGACGCTGCTCGTCAGGCCGTCCACGAGGACCGGCTGTGATCCGGCGTTGACGGTGAGCACACCGGCGGTGCCAAAAGTGTTCTTGGCTTCGCCGACACCGAAACACGCCTGCCCGAACATGCTGGCCTGCTGGTCTGCCAGGACGGCCCGTATCGGCACATCGCCGGGCAGGATGGCGGTGCTGACGATCCCGAACTCGGCGTCTGAGGGGAGCGCCTCCG
>JAYVYM010000315.1:0-3547 GCA_043784245.1 Frankiales bacterium | reverse complement strand
CAAGGGCATCAACGACGCCGAGATCGCCCGGATCGTCGCCGGCCGGCCCTACGCGTCGCTGTCGGACTTCTGGCACCGCGCCTCGGTGTCCCGGCCGGTCGTGGAGCGGCTCGTCGTCGCAGGGGGGTTCGATTCGCTCTACGGCCTGGGTTCCACCGTGCCGGGTCGTCGGCGGGGGCAGGTCACCCGGCGCGACCTGCTGCTGCAGGTGACCGAGCTCGACCGGTGGTCCCGGTCGGTCCAGCGCAGCCAGGGCCGTGCCGCCCCCCGTCGTACGGCGTTGCCCCCGGGCAGCCAGGGTGAGGTGGTGCCGCTCGACGACGTGCGGGCGCGGGCGGCCCGGCAGTCGCAGGCTGCAGCGGTACCCGAGCCGGTCGACGTCCAACTCGCCCTCGACCTCGGGGACGCCCCCGAGCAGACCGCGTCGAGCGGACTGCCCGAGATGAGCCGGACCGAGCGGGTCCGAGCCGAGCTCGACGTCCTCGGGCTCGATGTGAGCAGCCACGTGATGGAGGCCTACGCACCGTTTCTCACCGACCTCGGGACGACCCGGGCGCGCGACCTGTTGGGCTGCCGGAGCAGGCAGGAGGTCCTGGTCGCAGGGGTGAAGGTCGCGACGCAGACCCCGCCGATCCGGTCGGGCAAGCGGGTGGTGTTCGTGACGCTCGACGATGCGACCGGGCCGCTCGACGCGACCTTCTTCGAAGATGCCCAGATCGGCTACGCCTCGACGCTGTTCCACTCCTGGTTGCTCGTCATCCGTGGGCAGGTACGCCGCACCGGGCCGCGGGGGGTATCGATGCTGGCGCTCGGCGCGTGGGAACTGCCGGTCCTGCACGCCGCCTGGCAGGCCGGTGGGCTCGACGCGGTGTGGCAGGTGATGGAGGCGCCGTCGGCGATCGCGGGGGCAGCCACCGAGGCCGCGGTCCAGGGCGCGGCTGCCAGCCGGTCCAGCCGGCCGGTCATGGCGAGCCCTCCGCTGGTCGGCGGTGGCGCCGGCCATTCCGGGGTGGGCGGCATGGTGCACGTGTTCGCCACCGGGTTTCGGGCCTCGCCCTACGCCGATGTCAAGCCGGCCGGTGACGGCACCGGCACGTCCGGCGGTGCCGGTGCCCCCAGGGGCAACCGCGAAGGGCGGGCGGGCGCTGCGCCTCGCAAGCTCTGGCACGCCAGTCCCGGGAGCGCAGGCCGGTGACTCGTCGTCATGCACGCCGGGTCTGCACCGTCCGGTCACCTGCGCGCGCGTCCGTCGACCGGTCCAGGCCCCGCTTCACTAGGCTTGTTGCCAAGCCTCCTGGTCCGACGGGGGGCCGTCGAGGAGGACCGTGGCCAGCGAGCAGTCCGGCCGACCGGCTGGTGGCCTGCGCTCGGGCGGTCCGGCGTCCTCGGTCCGGACCGCTGTCGTGTGGGAGGTCCTGTCGGCGGTGCTGGCTGAGGCTGACCCGCACGGGCGTGGCCTGGCGGTCGTCGACGCAGGTGGCGGCACCGGCGGCTTCGCCGTCCCGCTGGCCGAAGCCGGCCATCGGGTCACCGTTGTCGACCCCAGCCCGGACTCCCTGGCGGCCCTGCAACGCCGGGCTGCCGAGCGGGGTCTCACCGACCGGGTCGCCGGGCTGCAGGGCGACCTGTCCGACCTGCCGGTCCTCATCGAACCGGGCAGCACCGACGTGGTGCTCTGTCACAGCGTCCTCGAGGTCGTCGACGACCCAGTCGCTGCCCTCGCCGCGGTGGCAGGGTGCCTGCGGCCGGGCGGGCGGCTCAGCCTGCTCGTCGCCAACCGCGACGCGGCGGTGCTCGCCCGCGCCCTCGCTGGGCGCCCGGACGAAGCGGCCCACGTCCTCACCGACCCGGCTGGGCGGTGGGGCGCAGCCGACGGCGCGGCCCGGCGATGGACGCTCGACCAGCTCACCGTCCTCGTCACCGGCGCCGGGCTCGTCGCCGAACAGGTGCACGGCGTCCGCACGGTGGCCGACCTGGTACCCCGTGCGGTCCTCGACACCGAACCCGGGGCTGCCGCCGCGCTGCTCGCGCTCGAACGCGCCCTGTCCGACCGACCGCCGTTTCGTGACCTCGCCACCCAGCTGCACCTGCTCGCTGTGCGCAGCTAGGCGCGACCGGTGAGCCGCGGTCGGGTCCAGCCCGCCGGCCCGCCCACCGGGCCGGCCGGTGACGATCGCGGCTGCACCGTCCTGCACGTCGACATGGACGCGTTCTACGCGAGCGTCTCGCTGCGCGAGCGACCCGAGTTGCGCGGCCTGCCGGTCATCGTCGGCGGCGGTGGTTCGCGCGGGGTCGTGCTGTCGGCCACCTATGAGGCCCGCGCCTACGGGGTCGCCAGCGCCATGCCCATGATGCGGGCCCGCCGGCTGTGCCCGGACGCCGTCATCCTCGCCCCGGACCACGCGGCCTACAGCTCGACCAGCGCCGGCGTGATGGAGGTGTTCCGGTCGGTGACCCCGCTCGTTGAGCCGCTGTCGCTCGACGAGGCCTTCCTCGACGTCCGTGGCGCTGCCCGCCGGCTGGGTGGACCCCGCCTCGTCGGGGAGTGGATCCGGGCGACCGTCGAGGACGAGCAGGGCATCACCTGTTCGGTGGGAGTCGCGTCCACGAAGTTCGTCGCCAAGCTGGCGAGCGCGTACTGCAAACCCGATGGGCTGCTGGTGGTGCCGGCCGATGAGGTCGTCGCGTTCTTGCACCCGTTGGCTGTCGCCGCGCTCTGGGGCGTCGGCGCCAAGACCGAGGAGGCGCTCCAGCGGCTCGGCCTGCACACCGTCGGGGACCTCGCCAACACCCCGGTCGCCACCCTGCAGCGGGCCCTCGGTCCGGCCGCTGGCGCGCACCTGTCGGCGCTGGCGTGGGGCCGTGACGAGCGCAAGGTCGTCCCGCTCGAGCCCGAGAAGAGTGTCGGCGCCGAGGAGACCTTCTCGGTCGACATCGACGACCCGGTCGTCGTGCACCGCGAGCTCCTGCGGCTGTCCGAGCGCACCGCCGGGCGGCTGCGGGCTGCCGGTCAGGTGGGGCGCACCGTCTCGATCAAGGTCCGGTTCGCGGACTTCACGACGATCACCCGGTCGCGCACCCTCGGCGAACACACCGACGTCGGCCGGGTCGTCTACGAAACCGCCCTGGCTCTGTACGACGCACTGGGGCTGCAACGCGCCCGGCTGCGCCTGGTCGGCGTCCGGGTCGAGGGCATCGCCGACGCCGACGGGCAACCGAGGCAGTTGGTCCTCGGCGCGCGCGACAGCGGCTGGCGGGAGGCTGAGCAGGCCGTCGACAAGGCGTCCAGGAGGTTCGGTGCGGGGGTCGTGCGGCCCGCGGTGCTGGTCGACCCCGACTCGTCGCGGCATCGGCCTTGAGACTCATCGTGACGAGCGGGCTTTCGACTCGTATCCTGATAGGGCGTCCCGGGTCTGCCGGGGGCCCGGGCCTTACGCTCCGCGTGACATCACCTCTGGGAGGGAGCGCCGTGCCGCTCTCTGAGCACGAGCAGCGACTGCTCGACCAGATCGAGCGCGCCCTGTACGCGGAGGACCCGAAGTTCGCC
>JAYVYM010000314.1:0-5129 GCA_043784245.1 Frankiales bacterium | reverse complement strand
ATCCCCGGAGCCGCTGTCACCAGCATCCGCATCGATGGTGTGCTGCACGAATTCACCACCATCCCCGGCGTGAAAGAAGACGTCACCGACCTCATCCTGAACCTCAAGGAGCTCGTCGTCTCCTCCGAGAGCGACGAGCCGGTCGTCATGTACCTGCGCAAACAAGGCCCCGGTCCGGTGACCGCCGGGGACATCGCGCCGCCAGCCGGCGTCGAGGTGCACAACCCCGATCTGCACATCGCCACGCTCAACGGCAAGGGCCGGCTCGAGGTAGAGCTCACCGTCGAGCGCGGTCGCGGCTACGTCTCGGCCGTGCAGAACAAGCAGGCTGGCCAGGAGATCGGCCGCATCCCGGTCGACTCCATCTACTCGCCGGTGCTGAAGGTGACCTACAAGGTCGAGGCCACCCGAGTCGAGCAGCGCACCGACTTCGACAAGCTCATCCTGGACGTCGAGACCAAGAACTCGATGACCCCGCGGGACGCCGTCGCGAGCGCCGGCAAGACGCTGGTCGGGCTGTTCGGGCTGGCCCAGGAGCTCAACGAGCAGGCCGAGGGCATCGACATCGGCCCGTCGCCGACCGACGCGGCGCTGGCCGCCGACCTCGCCCTGCCGATCGAGGAGATGGACCTGACGGTCCGCTCCTACAACTGCCTCAAGCGCGAGGGCATCCACTCCGTCGGCGAGCTCGTCTCCCGCTCCGAGGCCGACCTGTTGGACATCCGCAACTTCGGTTCGAAGTCGATCGACGAGGTCAAGGTCAAGCTGCACTCGATGGGCCTGGCGCTGAAGGACAGCCCGCCCGGCTTCGACCCGAGCCAGGTCGTCACGACCTTCGGCACGGATGAATACGGTGCACCGGTCGACGGCGATGACGACGGCAGCTACGCCGAGACCGAGCAGCTCTAGCCTTCTGCCCGCTGGGCCCCCGCGACCGCGGCGGCGCCCCCACGGACCTGCGCGCGGGTCCTGCTCCTGATCGGAGAATGCGATGCCTACGCCCACCAAGGGTCCCCGGATGGGGGGCAGCCCGGCGCACGAGCGGCTGATGCTGGCCAACCTGGCGACCTCGCTGTTCGAGCACGGCCGGATCACCACCACCGAGAGCAAGGCAAAGCGCCTACGCCCGTACGCCGAGCACCTGATCACCTTCGGCAAGCGGGGTGACCTGCATGCCCGGCGTCAGGTCCTCAAGCGGCTGCGGGACAAGAGCGTCGTGCACACCCTGTTCGACGAGATCGGCCCGCGCTACGCGGACCGGCCCGGTGGCTACACGCGGATCGTCAAGCTCGGCCCGCGCAAGGGCGACAACGCCCCGATGGCCATCATCGAGCTGGTGGAGGGTCGGACGCTCTCCCAGCAGGCGGTCGGCGAGGCCGAGCGCGCCCGCGGCACCCGGGTGGCTCCGGCCCGCCCGGTCACGGCCGCGACCGCGGAGTCGGCGGCCCAGCTGGCCGCTGAGAGCCCCACCGCCGCCGGCGTCGCCGAGACTGCAGCGCAGGAGTCGGCTGGCCAGCAGGCTGGTGCCCAGGAGTCGGCTGACGACGTGACGGCCGTGGACGGCGCCGCGCTGCCCGCCGAGACGGCCGACGAGGCCCCCCTCGCCGAGCAGGTCGAGGAGATCGCCACCGTGGCGGACCCGGAGGGCGCGTCCGAGCCGGTCGTGGTGGCGGACGCCCCGCCGGCGCCAGCCGATCCCCGCGCCGGGGATGACACGTAGCTCCCGCTGTGGCGGAAGAGCCCGCCCTCCCGCTGCGGGAGGGCGGGCTCGACCGGTCTACGGTCCGGCTGCGACTGGACCTGGCGTACGACGGGACGGCGTTCTCGGGGTGGGCCGCGCAGCCGGGGCTGCGTACCGTCCAGGGGGTGCTCGAGGCGGCGCTCGGGACGCTGGCCCGGACGGAGCCGCCCCGGTTGACCGTCGCCGGCCGGACCGACGCCGGTGTGCACGCCCGCGGGCAGGTCGCTCACGGCGACCTTGCGCGCGACGTGACCGACGATCCGCTGCTGCTACGCCGACTGAACGGGTTGCTGCCGGCTGACCTTCAGGTGCAGCGGGTCGTCGCTGCGCCCGCCGGGTTCGACGCCCGGTTCTCTGCGATGTGGCGCCGCTATCGCTATCGGATCGCGGACGGGGCCGCGGCCGTCGACCCGTTGCGCCGCCACGACACGCTGGCCTGGCCGCGGCCGCTGGACCTCGACCGGTTGGTCGCCGCCTCCAGCGGGCTGCTCGGTGAGCACGACTTCGTGGCGTACTGCCGTCGTCGCGAGGGCGCTACGGCGGTGCGCGCGGTGCTGGGGCTGTCCTGGTCGCGCACGGACGTGCTCAGGATGGACATCACCGCCGACGCGTTCTGCCACTCGATGGTCCGCTCGCTGGTCGGGGCCTTGATCGCGGTCGGCGAAGGACGGCGCGAGCCCGGCTGGCCCACGCAGTTGCTGGATCGGTCGCAGCGGGCCAGTGAGATCGTCGTCGCGCCGCCGCACGGCCTGTGTCTGGAGGAGGTTGGCTACCCGCCGGACGACCAGCTGGCGGCCCGCCAGGAGCTCACCCGGCGGCCGCGCGTCCGCTAGCTGCGCGGGGCAGCGAGTCCGCGGTCCCGCGGGCTGCGGGGTCTGGCCGTCACAAGCAGCGTGCACACCGCATGCTCATCGCGGGTGCCGAGCGTGCGCTGGCTGGCGGTGTCCACACTTGCACGTGCACGTGCACGTGCTTCGTTGCAGAGGCGACCGGCAAAGGCGCTCGACGGGCCCGGCAGACTGGCCGGCATGGGGTACGTGGACATCCAGCGCCTGTCGTACGTCCTGCCGGACGGCCGGGTGCTGTTCGACGACGTGAGCTTCCGGGTCGGCGACGGGACGAAGACCGCGCTGGTCGGGGCCAACGGCACCGGCAAGACGACGCTGCTGTGCGTGGTCGCCGGTGACCTCGCCCCGTCCGGTGGCGGGGTGGCCCGCGACGGTGGCCTCGGGGTCATGCGGCAGTTCATCGGATCGGTGCGCGACCACACCGAGGTGCGCGACCTGCTGCTGGACCTGTCGCCCCGGCGGGTACGCGACGCGGGTCAGGCGCTCGCGTCCGCGGAGCTGGCGATGATGGAGGCCGACGACGAGGCGACCCAGCTGCGGTACGCCCAGGCCCTGGTCGACTGGGGCGACGCCGGCGGGTACGACGCCGAGGTCACCTGGGACGTCTGCACAACGGCCGCACTCGGGGTGGCGTACGAGGCGTGCCAGTACCGCGGGCTGCAGACGCTGTCGGGCGGGGAGCAGAAGCGGCTGGCGCTGGAGGCGCTGCTGCGCGGGCCGGAGCAGGTGCTGCTGCTCGACGAGCCGGACAACTACCTCGACGTGCCTGGCAAGCGCTGGCTCGAGGCCGCGCTGGTCGAGTCGCCCAAGACCGTGCTGTTCGTCAGCCACGACCGGGAGCTGCTGGCGCGTACCGCGACCCGGGTCGTGACGATCGAGGCACACGGCGCGTGGGTGCACGGTGGCGGCTTCGGCACCTACGGCGCGGCGCGCACGGCTCGTCGCGAGCGGCTCGCGGAGCTGCACAAGCGCTGGGACGAGGAGCGGGAACGGCTGCGCCAGCTGGTGTTCACCCTTCGTCAGCAGGCCCGGATCAGCCCCGACATGGCCAGCCGCTACCACGCGATGCAGACGCGGTTCGAGAAGTTCGAGGCGGCGGGGCCGCCGCCCGAGCAGGTCGTGGACCAGAAGGTCGAGATGCGGCTGCGTGGTGGGCGGACGGGCGTACGGGCGCTGACCTGCCAGGCCCTGGAGCTGACCGGTCTGATGCAGCCGTTCGACCTGGAGGTCTTCTACGGCGAGCGGCTCGGCGTCCTCGGGTCCAACGGCTCGGGCAAGTCGCACTTCCTGCGGCTGCTCGCCGGACAGCCGGTGGATCACACCGGGGTGGCGCGGCTCGGCGCCCGGGTCGTGCCCGGCTGGTTCGCGCAGACCCACCAGCACCCCGAGCTGGTCGGCCAGGCGCTGGTCGACGTGCTGCACCGCGGCGAGACGACTGCGCAGGGCGGGCAGCGGCGCGGCCTCGAGCGGGGCGCCGCCATCGGCGTGCTGCGGCGGTACGAGCTGCACGCCCAGGCCGACCAGGCCTTCGACCGGATGAGCGGCGGCCAGCAGGCGCGGTTCCAGGTGCTGCTGCTGGAGCTGTCCGGCTGCACGATGCTGCTGCTCGACGAGCCGACCGACAACCTCGATCTGGAGTCGGCCGAGGCGCTGGAGGAAGGGCTGGCGGCCTTCGACGGGACGGTGCTCGCGGTGACGCACGACCGATGGTTCGCGCGGGGCTTCGACCGCTACCTGGTGTTCGGGGCCGACGGCCGGGTGTACGAGACGGCCGAGCCGGTCTGGGACGAGGGGCGGGTGGCCCGTGCCCGCTGAGATTGAGGCTGAGAACGGCGAGGTGGCGATCCCGGCGCGGGGCGGCGACGGGTGGCTCGGTCGCGTCCACGTCACGCCGGCGCTGCGCGGCGCCCGGGCTGCTCGACCGGCGAGCGGCAGCCGTACCGTCTGGACCTGTCCGTCGACGAGCTGACGATGGTCAAGAGCCCGGCCTGACGGTGCATCGGGTAACGTCGTCTACTGCTGCGCGGCGCGCCCGGTTGACGGCGGCCACGCATACCCCACACGACCGATGCCCACCCCGGCCGACGAGAGCGAACCAGCGTGCCCACGTACCAACCCAAGCCGGCCGACGTCCAGCGGACGTGGCACGTCATCGACGCCACCGACGTGGTGCTGGGACGACTTGCGAGCCAGACGGCCAAGCTGCTGCGTGGCAAGCACAAGCCGTATTTTGCGCCGCACCTGGACTGCGGCGACTTCGTCGTGATCATCAATGCTGGCAGGGTCGCGATGACCGGCAACAAGGCCGCCCAGTCGCGGGTGCACCGGCACTCCGGCTACCCGGGCGGACTGACCAGCACCTCGTATGCCGACGTGCTCGCCACCCGGCCGGAGCGCATCGTCGAGAAGGCGATCAAGGGCATGGTCCCGCACAACAGCCTGGGCCGGCAGGTCATGAGCAAGTTGAAGGTGTATGCCGGACCGACCCATCCGCATCAGGCGCAGGGCCCGGTGCCGTACGAGCTGACCCAGGTCGCGCA
>JAYVYM010000313.1:0-3316 GCA_043784245.1 Frankiales bacterium | reverse complement strand
GCTGACCCGCTCGAAGGCCATCGCGGAGGCGCGGTCGTTCTTCACGTTGACCCCGATGAAGGCGACGCCACGCGGTGCGGTGCGGGTCGCCACGGCACTCAGGAATGGCGCCTCGGCCCGACACGGCCCGCACCAGTCGGCCCAGAAGTTCAGGACGATGATCTGCCCACGCATCGCGGCGGTATCCAGCGCCGCGCCCTGCAGGGTCTGGCCGGCCAGCGTCGGCGCGGCCTTCCGGTCGGCGACGGCGAACAAGCCGTTCGGGCCGGTGGGCAGGCGCCCGAACTGGTAGTCGGTGGCGCCGGACGCATCCGCTCCGGACGTACCGGCACAGCCGCTGAGCAGCAGCGGGGCAGCCAGCAGCCCGACGAGAGTAATGCGGCGAAGGCGAGTCATGGCGGGGGTCACGGTCCACAGGTGCGTCGGGCGGGGCAGTGCCAATCATCGGCCCTGCAGGCCCGCTCTGCCTACCCGGGTGCGGCGTCCCACTACGGCTGCGCCGCGAGCCACTCCGTCGCCAGGACGCCCATCACCACCTGCTCGACGAACCGCCCGTCGACCCAGGCGTCCTCGCGCAAACGCCCTTCCACGATGAACCCGGCGCGCTGGTAGGCGGCCAGCGCCGGCGCATTGCTCGCCAGCGTCTCGAGCTGGACCCTGTGCAGGCCCCGGTCGCGGAAGGCGTACGCCAGCAGGACCCGGCAGGCGTCGGTGCCCCAGCCCTTGCCACGGGCGTGCGGCGCCATCGCGATGCCGAGGTGTGCCCGCCGGTTGTGCGCGTCGATGCCCCAGAGCGTGACCCGTCCGACACAGGCTCCGTCGACGTCGACGACGAAGTCGGCCTGGTTGTGCGCGGGGGCCAGCCGGCCTTTCCCGGCATCGAACTCGGCGAGCATGGCGGCCGCGGTCGTCGGCACGTACGCGCCATCGGCGGCCAGCCGCCAGGTCTCGGGCTCGAGCTCCCAGCTGGCGAGCATCTCGACGTCGGCACGCTCGACCGGGCGCAGCCCGACGACCTGCCCCCGCAACATGCCGCCAGTGTCACCTGCGGCCGTGAACTCAGGCGCCGGGCCCCCGGCGCCGGCCGGCTTCTGCCGCCGGCTCGCTGTAGTCGACTCGTACCAGCTCGGCACCGTCGAACACCAGGCTGGTCAAGCTGGCCAGCCCGCACTGCCGCCGGTCCGGGCGGTGCCAGAGCCGGCGGCCCTCGACGTGCCGCCGGACCGTCCAGATCGGCAACTGGTGGCTGACGCAGACCGCCTCGTGCCCGGTCACCCGGTCGCGGACATCGCGGACAGCCCCCAGCATCCGCCCGGCGACCTCGAGATACGGCTCACCCCAACTGGGGGTGAACGGGTCGAACAGGTGCCGCCACATCTCCGGCCGGCGAAGTACCCCGTCACCGACCCCGAAAGGCTTGCCCTCAAAGACGTTGGAGCTCTCGATCAGCCGGTCGTCGGTGGTGATGCCCACGTCGAACACCGCGGCGATCGGCGCGGCGGTCTGCTGGGCCCGCAGCAGCGGGCTGGCCACGACCTCGGCGACGTCGCGCCCGCGGAGGGCCTCGGCGGCATCGCAGGCCATCTGCTGGCCATCCTCGGACAGCCGGAACCCGGGCAGCCGTCCGTACAGAATTCGGCCGGGGTTGTGCACCTCACCGTGCCGCAGCAGGTGGACGACCGTCCGGCTCATGCCCTGTCGCCGCTGGTCGGCGGGGTCGCCAGATCGGGAGCGGAAACCTTCGCGGCGGCGCGTGCGGCGTACGGCATCGCGTCGGCGACCTTGGCAAGGGCGGCGTCGTCGTGGCTGGCGCTGACGAACCACGCCTCGTACGCCGACGGCGGCAGGTAGACGCCGCGGGCCAGCAGGGCGTGGAAGAAGGCCCGGTAGCGGGCGACCGACTGGCGCGTGGCGGTGGTGTAGTCGACGACCGCGTGGTCGGCGAAGAAGACGCTGAACAAGCTGCCGGCCCGGTTGACCCGGTGCGCCACGCCCTCGGCGCTCAGTGCGTCGGAGGCGAGCCGGGCGACGGTGGCCGCCGTGGCGTCGACGTGTGCGTACACCTCCGCCGTGCAGTGCTGCAGCGTCGCGAGCCCGGCAGCGACCGCGAGCGGGTTACCTGACAGGGTGCCCGCCTGGTAGACGGGGCCGACCGGCGCGAGCAGCGCCATCACGTCGGCCCGGCCGCCGAACGCCGCCGCCGGCAGCCCGCCGCCCATCACCTTGCCGAAGGTGAACAGGTCAGCGGCCACGCCGTCCAGGCCGTGCCAGCCGGCCGCGCTGACCCGGAAGCCGGTCATCACCTCGTCGCTGATCAGCAGTGCGCCGTACTGCTGGCACAGGTCCTTCAGCCCCTGGTTGAACCCGGGCAGCGGCGGGACGACGCCCATGTTGGCCGCGGCGGCCTCGGTGATGACGCAGGCGATCTGCTCGCCGATCTCCTCGAAGGCGGCGCGCACCAGAGCGAGGTCGTTGTACGGCAGGACGACCGTGTCGGCGGTCATCGCGCCGGTGACGCCACTGGAGTCCGGTAGTCCGAACGTCACCACGCCGCTGCCGGCGCTGGCCAGCAGCGCGTCGACATGGCCGTGGTAACAGCCGGCGAACTTGACGATCTTGCTGCGCCCGGTAAACCCGCGGGCGAGCCGGACGGCGCTCATCGTGGCCTCGGTGCCGCTGTTGACCAGGCGGACCTGCTCGACGGGGGCTACCCGGCGGACGATCTGTTCGGCAAGCTCGACCTCGCCGGGGCTCGGTGTGCCGTACGACGTGCCCTTGGTCGCGGCGGTGCGCAGCGCCTCGACAACGGCCGGGTGTGCATGGCCCAGGATCATCGGGCCCCAGGAACAGACCAGGTCGACGTAGGTCCGGCCGTCGGCGTCGGTGAGGTAGGGCCCGGTGCCGCTGACCATGAAGCGCGGCGTCCCACCGACGGCGCGAAAGGCGCGTACGGGAGAGTTGACGCCGCCGGGGATGACCGCCTGCGCTCGCGCAAACAGCGCCTCCGAGGCGGGCGCGTCGTACGGGTAACTGCCCAGCTGGTCGGTCATGGTCTCATCCTGCCGGACCGCTCTGCGGTTGGCGGCTTGGGACCTGCCGTTGCCGCGTCCCGTGCGGTGCCGCGCAGGTGGCATGCTTGTGGCACGGCTGGCCGCCGTCGGTCGCCGACCTGTGGTCGTCCTGTCACGCGACGCCGTGATCCCGCGCCACCGACGCGCACGTGTGGCGCCGTGTACGACGACGATTCGCGGGCTCGTCAGTGAGGTCGTCCTGGAGCCCGGTGAGGACCCCGTGCCTCGTCGTTCGGCTGTGAACC
>JAYVYM010000312.1:0-5568 GCA_043784245.1 Frankiales bacterium | reverse complement strand
GACCGTTGCGCAAGGCGCCGACGGGCGCTTCCGGCTGTTCTACGAATATGCGGCCGGGTTCGAGGTTGACGGCGTGTGCGAGACCGTTGGCGCATCGCGGCCCCGGCCCGAGCTCGGCCCCGACGCCCGGCATGCCGCCGCGGCCCGGCGCCCCCAGGCCGGCTCCAGGCGGTGCCCCCGGCGGCCCGCGCCCCGGTCCCGGCGCGTTCCCGCCCCGGACCGGTGGCCCCACCGGCGGTCCGGGGGGCCCTCGCCCCGGTCCCGGCATGTTCCCGCCGCGCGCGGCGGGTGCCCGACCGGGCATGCCCGGTGCACGTCCGGGCGGCGCGCCCGGCACGCGTCCCGGTGCCGGCCCCGGCGGTGCGGCCGGCGGTGGCTACGGCGCCCCACGTCCCGGTGGTGGCGGCGGCTTCGCCGGTCGTCCCGGTGGTGGCCCGCGCGGTGGCGCTGCCCGCGGTGGCAGCGCGCCCGGCGCCTTCGGTCGCTCTGGCGGCGGTGGCCGCCCGGTGCGCGGTCGCAAGAGCAAGAAGCAGCGGCGTCAGGAGTTCGACAACCTCGCCGCACCGACGATGGGCGGCGGTGTCGCCCGCGGCAACGGCGAGGCGGTCCGGCTGGCCCGCGGCGCCTCGCTCGCCGACTTCGCCGACAAGATCAACGCCAACCCGGGCTCGCTGGTGCAGGTGGTGTTCACCGAGCTCGGCGAGATGGTGACCGCCACGCAGTCATGCACCGATGAGACCTTGCAGCTGCTGGGAGCCCAGCTGGGCTACGAGGTGTCGATCGTCTCCCCCGAGGAGGAGGACGCCGAGCTGCTGGACCGCTTCGACCTGACCTTCGGCGGCGAGTACGGCGAGGACGCGCTGCTGGTCTCCCGGCCACCGGTCGTGACGATCATGGGTCACGTCGACCACGGCAAGACCCGCCTGCTGGACGCCATCCGGCAGACCGACGTGGTCAAGGGGGAGGCCGGTGGCATCACCCAGCACATCGGCGCCTACCAGGTGCACCACCCGGTCGAGGGCGGCGTACGCGAGATCACCTTCATCGACACCCCCGGCCACGAGGCGTTCACGGCCATGCGCGCCCGGGGTGCCAAGGTCACCGACATCGTGGTGCTGGTAGTCGCCGCCGACGACGGCGTCAAGCCGCAGACGATCGAGGCGCTCAACCACGCGCAGGCCGCCGACGTGCCCATCGTGGTGGCGGTCAACAAGATCGACAAGGAGGGCGCGGACCCGGCCAAGGTGCGCGGTCAGCTGACGGAGTACGGCCTGGTCGCCGAGGAGTACGGCGGCGACACAATGTTCGTCGACGTGTCGGCTCGCAACGGGGTCAACCTCGAGCAGCTGCTCGATGCGATCCTGCTCACCACGGACGCGGCCCTCGAGCTCACGGCGGACGCCTCGGTACCGGCTCAGGGTGTAGCGATCGAGGCCCGCCTGGACCGCGGCCGCGGCACGGTCGCGACCGTGCTGGTCACCCGCGGCACGCTGCACGTCGGCGACTCGATCGTCGCCGGCGATGCCTTCGGGCGGGTCCGGGCCATGCTCAACGAGCGCGGCGAGGCCGTCGCCGAAGCCGGACCCGGTCAGCCCGTCCAGGTTCTGGGGTTCACCAGCGTCCCCGGCGCCGGCGACAACTTCCTGGTCGTCAGCGAGGACCGCGTCGCCCGCCAGATCGCTGAGCAGCGGCAGTCCCGCGAACGGGCCGCGAGCCTGGCCCAGACGCGTGGCCGGCCGACCTTGGAGTCGCTGTTCGAGCGGCTCAAGGAGGGTGAGAACACTCAGCTCAACCTCATCATCAAGGGAGATGTGTCCGGGTCGGTCGAGGCCGTCGAGGACGCGTTGCTCAAGATCGAGGTGAGCGACGAGGTGTCCCTGCGGATCATCCACCGCGGGGTCGGCGCCATCACGGAGAACGACGTCACCCTGGCCTCCGCCTCCGACGCGGTGATCCTCGGCTTCAACGTCCGGCCGGAGGGCAACGCCCGCGACCTGGCGGACAAGGAGCACGTCGACGTCCGGTACTACTCGGTGATCTACGCGGCTATCGAGGATGTCGAGGCTGCCCTGAAGGGGATGCTTAAGCCGATCTTCGAGGAGGTCCAGCTCGGGACCGCCGAGGTGCGCGAGGTCTTCCGCGTGCCGAAGATCGGTAACGTCGCCGGCTCGATCGTGCGCAGCGGCCTGATCCGCCGTAACAGCAAGGCGCGCCTGGTTCGCGACGGCGTCGTGGTCGCTGACAACCTCACCGTCGAGTCGCTGCGTCGCTTCAAGGACGACGCGACCGAGGTCCGCGACGGCTTCGAGTGCGGTATCGGGCTCGGGTCGTTCAACGACATCAAGCTCGAGGACATCATCGAGACCTGGGAAATGGTGGAGAAGCCGCGGGTCTGATCGACGGGCTGCCGCCGCCGGGCACCTACGAAACTCTCCGGACCTGCGACTGCGTTGCTGGATAGTCCTTGCGAGTTCCGTAGGCGCCCGGCGCCGGTCGCCGGCCGGACCCGAGCGGGCGGAAAGCTGAGAGCACTGGTGTTTGTGGGGGTGTTGGAGGTGGATGTGGTGCTGGGGGACGTGCATTCGCTGAAGGGCAAGCGTGGTGTGGTGCGGCCGGTGCTCGCGGAGCTGCGCAGGAGGTACGACGTCAGCGCGGCGGAGGCGGGTCACCTGGACCTGCACCGCCGGGCGCTGATCGGGGTGTCCGTGGTCGCCGCGGACGCGGGGCACTGCCGGGAGGTGCTCGAGGCGTGTGAGCGGCTGGTGGCCGCCCGACCGGAGCTGGAGATCCTCTCCGCCCGGCAGCGGTTTTTCGGAGAGGAAGACTGATTCCATGGTCGACGTGGCGCGGGCACGCAAGCTCGCCGTGCGCATCCGCGAGGTGGTGGCGACGACGCTGGAGCTGCAGGTCAAGGATCCGCGGCTCGGGATGGTGACGATCACCGATGCCAAGCTCACCCCCGACCTGCGCGAGGCGACGCTGTACTACACGGTTCTCGGTGACGACCGGGACCGCAGCGAGAGCGCCGCGGCGCTGGAGAGCGCCAAGGGCGTGCTGCGGGCTCAGGTGGGCCGGCAGACCGGGGTGCGGTACACCCCGTCACTGGCCTTCATCGCCGACATCGTGCCGCAGACCACCGGCCGGCTCGAAGAGCTGTTGGAGCAGGCGAGGCAGGCCGATGCGCGGGTGCAGGAGCTCGCCTCGGTGGCGACACCCGCGGGCGACGCCGACCCGTACCGCGCCGCGCGTACCGACGCCGACGACGACTCCGGTCCGGAGCCGCCCGTAGCCGGGCCGGACGCCTCGGACCCGCCCGGGTGAGCATCCCCGAGGACGACTGGGCGCAGGCCACCAAGCTGCTCGGCGACTGTGCCGAGGTCGTGCTGGCCTGTCACGTCGCGCCTGACGGCGATGCGCTCGGCTCGATGATCGCGCTGGGCGGTGCGCTACGACGTCGCGGCTGTCGGGTCATCGCGTCGTGGGGCAGTGCTCCGTTCGAGGTACCCCAGGCGTACGGCTTCCTTCCCGACCTCGACCTGCTGGTGCCGGTCGAGCAGGTGCCGGCAGCACCTGACCTGCTGGTCACCTTCGACACCGGTAGCCCGGACCGTCTGGGCCTGCTCGCAGATCGCGTGCCGAGCGCCGGGGCCGTCCTGGTTGTGGACCACCACCCCAGCAACACGAGGTACGGCACGGCCCACCTGCTCGATCCCGGTGCCGCCGCGACAGCCGTCGTGGTCGCGGAGCTGCTGGACCGGCTGGGGCTGGCTATCGACGAGTCGGCCGCAGCGTCGCTCTACACCGGGCTGCTGACCGACACCGGCTCCTTCCGGCACGCATCGACCTCGCCGTCGGTGCACCAGCTCGCTGCGCGCCTGCTCGCCACAGGTATCCGACCCGACCTGATCAGCCGGGCGGTCTATGACAGCCAGCCCTTCGGCTTCGTGCACCTGCTGGGCGACGTCTGCTCCCGGGCGGTGCTGGAGCCGGCCGCTGCCGGTGGCCTCGGCCTCATCTGGAGCGTCGTGGAAGGCGTCGACCTCGACCGACACGGGATAGGTCTGGCTGACGTCGAGGGTGTCATCGACGTCCTGCGTACCGCACGGGAGGCCGAGGTCGCGCTGGTGGCCAAACGCGACCCGCTCGAGGACTGCTACCGGGTGTCCACCCGGTCCAAGGGCGCCATCGACGTCGGGGCGGTCTGCACGGCGCTCGGCGGCGGCGGCCACCGGTTCGCTGCGGGCTTCACGTCGTACGGCGACGTCGCCGGGACGCTGGGCGAGTTCCGGGCCCGGCTCGCGCAGGCGCCGCAGCTGGCGATGTGAGCCCGGCCGCACCGGTGAGCGCGCCGGACGGTCTGCTGGTGGTCGACAAGCCGGCCGGCTGGACGAGCCACGACATCGTTGCCCGCGGTCGTCGGCTGGCCCGCACCAGGAAGGTGGGCCATGCCGGCACCCTCGACCCGATGGCCACCGGCGTCCTGGTGCTCGGGATCGGGCGCGCCACCCGGCTGCTCGGCCACCTGACGCTGACCGACAAGACGTACGAAGCGACGCTGCGGCTCGGCGTGACGACCGTCACCGATGACGCCGAAGGCGACGTGATCGAGGAGCGCGAGGCATCGGGCGTCACCGACGCCGCCCTGCAGAGCGCTGTCGAGGCGCTCACCGGCACCCTGGACCAGGTGCCGTCGTCGGTCTCGGCTGTCAAGGTCGACGGCGTGCGTTCCTACGCCCGGGTGCGCGCCGGACAGTCCGTCGAGCTTGCCGCCCGGCGGGTCGTCGTGCGGCGCTTCGAGGTGCTGGCGCGCCGCGGCAGGGATGTCGATGTCTCCTGCACGGTGTCCTCCGGGACCTACGTACGGGCACTGGCCCGTGACCTCGGAGCGGCGCTGGGCGTCGGCGCCCACCTCACCGCCCTGCGGCGTACCCGGGTCGGACCGTTCGCGCTCACCGACGCCAGCTCCCTGGACGACCTCGGCACGCAGGCCGCCGTCGACGACGCGGTGCTGCGCCTGGACGCGGTGGTGGCCGCGGTCTTTCCTGCGCGCATGCTGGCGCAGGCCGAGGCCGTCGACCTGTCGTACGGTCGCCGGCTGGCCCCCAGCGGCCGGCCCGGCCCCGTCGGTGCCTTCGCGCCGGACGGCCGCTGCATCGCGCTCGTGCAGGACGCCGACGGCGTCGCGCGGGCCGTCGTGGTCTTCGCCCCGGCCTAGCGCAGGCCGGCTGGCGGGGCGGGACCGGTCTGGCAGGGTGGGCGGATGCAGCGCTGGCGGGGGGTGGGCAGTGCACCCAGTGGCTGGGGGCGTTGCGTGGTGACCATCGGGGTGTTCGACGGCGTGCACCGCGGCCACCAGCAGATCATCGGCCACGCGGTGGCGCGGGCGGCAGCGCTGGCGGTGCCGAGCGTGGTGCTCACCTTCGACCCGCACCCCAGCGAGGTCGTCCGGCCGGGCAGCCACCCGCCGATGCTCACCAGCCAGCGCTACCGTGCCGACCTGCTCGAGAAGCTCGGGGTCGACGTGGCGTGCGTCCTGCCGTTCACCCGCGAGTTCAGCCGACTGAGCCC
>JAYVYM010000311.1:0-3102 GCA_043784245.1 Frankiales bacterium | reverse complement strand
CCAACACCCTCCCCGAGGAAGCGCAGCCCGGCGCATCCGAGAACTGTTGGCCCTTGCTGCGCGACCAGAAAAAGACCGTCAGGAGC
Source organism: Frankiales bacterium (assembly GCA_043784245.1). Classification (GTDB taxonomy): domain Bacteria; phylum Actinomycetota; class Actinomycetes; order Mycobacteriales; family SCTD01; genus JAYVYM01. Next base: position 3,016 of record JAYVYM010000311.1, on the reverse strand, counting down.
GCGCAGGTCGTCGCTGGGATGCTCTACCAGGCCCCGATCGATCTCCTCGGTCGTAGCTGGTCGTCCGTACCAGCGGCTGGCGATGTCGTCCATGTGGGCCCGGAGGGCTCGTCGAGCGACGCTGCCCACCGGATCGACGACCTCGACGCGAAGGGCTACGCCTCTACCGCCAGGGCTCTCAGGGCCCAACATTCTCCCGAGGGTAGTGCCGGTCACCGACAGGTCCATCAGCGCCGCAACCGATCCCTCGCGCCACCGCGCCGCAGCCGAACGGTCCGGTGGGCGCCCGTTCTACCCGGGGCTGTCCTTCCCGCGCGGCTCGTCGCTGGCCGTGCAGCCGCCCTCGGCCCCCGATCAACAATGTCGTCGTCAGGTGCCGGTTGTGGCCTCGACGAGATCGAGGATGTAGTTTGCCGCGGCGGCTCGCTGGCGGGCGCCGTCGGCAGCGCCCGGAACCGGCATCCCGAAGAGCAGCTCGAGTGGTACCGCCGTGAGGCCGGCGAACAGCAGCATGAGCAGCGCGTGGGCCCGGCGCACCACGTTGAGCGGGACGTCGCAGCCCTCAGCGGCGAGCCCCCGGACGTACGCGGGCAGGCAGAGCCCGTCGAGCTCCGCGAGCTGTGCTGCCGGCCGTTCACCGAGCAGCACCTCGCCCAGAAGGAGCTGGCTGAGGTCGAAGCCCAGCGGGGCTCGGGACCAGAAGGCGAAGTCGATGAGGACGAACTGGCCGGGGCAGGCACGCGTCACGAGCAGGTTGCGGGGGCACGCGTCGCCGTGGGCAGCGCCGAGCGGGGCTGCGTCCAGCTCTGCCAGGTACGCCGGCAGGGCGTCCGCTGCCGCCAGCAGGCGGCCGCGCAGGGCCGCGCTGAAGGCCTCGGCGACCACAGGGTGCAACCACAAGGCGTCCTCGCGCAGGGCCGGCAGGACTTGTCCCTCGACCCGGCCGTGCGCATAGCCGCGGACGACATCCCGGGTACCCAGCCAGGCGACCGGCTGGACGGCCGGCCGGGCGGCAAGACGGCCCAGCAGGTAGGCAGCTCGCTCGAAGGTGCAGCAGTCCCACGGCGCCGGGTCCGCGTCCACAGCCTCCAGCCAGAAGTACGCTGACTCATCGTCGATGTCCTGGACCCGGTGCACCCGCGGCAGGCACAGACCGGCCGGCAGCCGTGCCGCCAGGTCCGACCGGTACACCAACAGTTCTCCCCGCCACGGGGCCGCGGCTGCCGCCCGCTCCCGCATGTGCGCAGGCACCAACTGGAACAGGGGCGACCGCGTCCAGGACTGGACCACCTTCACGAAGAAGGCGTACGGCACCTCGCCGCCCGGATGCCGGGCGCGTCCGCGCACCCAGTAGCGACCCGCGGTCGACAGCGCCTCCAGGTCGTACTCGACGACCTGCACCTGACAGGTCAGCACCTCGACACGCGGCACACCGACCGCGTCAGCGACCATCTCCCCAAGCTCGTCGTCGGTAACATCGGCCGGACCGAGCATCGTGCGAGCACCCATCGGTGTCACCACCCCCACCTGTGCCACAGAAGGTAAAGTAACTTTGTGACTGCCGTCAAGGGTGTGCAGCTGCCGGCTCTGCCCGACGGCGTCGAGGCACACGTGATCGCCTTGACAGGTCGGCTGCTCGAGGTGACGCGTCAGACCCTGCTGGCCCAGCACGGGGCCCAGCTCCGGCCCTCGCACTTCCGGCTGCTCAGCCACGTCCCGGCCGCCGGCACGACCATCACGCAGCTCGCGGACGTGCTCTTTATGACCAAGCAAGGCGTCGGCCAGTTCGTGACGCAGCTGCAAGGCAGCGGCCACCTCCAGGTGCGGACCGACGAGCAGGACCGGCGCAAGCGTCTCGTCGCACGCACCGTCTTAGGCGACCAGATAGTCAAAGACATGAACCAGACGATCGCCACCCTCGAGCAGCACTGGCAGCAACAGGTCGGGGCGGAGCGCTACCGCTCCTTCCGCGATGTCCTGCGCCAGATCACCAACGACCCGCCGCCTTGAGGTGCCCGCTCTGCCCCGGGCCGCAGCCCGGTCCCACATCCGGTCGTTGGCAGGGCACCACCGGGGCCCAGGGGGTCGGCAAAGTCGCTGGCTTGGGCGTGCCGAAGCGTGACACGCCGGTGAGGGTGTGCGAGCCGTACGAACACGGCACCGCTGGTGATCATGAGCGTTCCTAGGCGTTCTTTACCGACCGAGGCAGGTGCCGTGTCCGTGCGCATATCTTCCATGTCCCGGTCGCCGTTGACCAGAGCCCGAGCCCGGTCGGGGCGCAGGAGCTGGCATCGGTACCGCCGGATCTGCTGGTCGTGTTGGGGGCGCTGGCCGATCCGCGGTCGCGGCGCTGGGTCCGGCATCGCCTCGTCGCGCTGCTCGCTGTCGCGGTGTGCGCGGTGTGCGCGGTGCTGGCCGGCGCCCGGTCCTACGTCGCGATCGCCGAGTGGACCGCGGACCTAACCCCGACGGTGCGGCGGCGTCTGGACCTGGGCCGGCGGGTGCCGAGTGAGTCCACGATCAGATGGGTGCTGCAGCGGGTGGACGCCGAGCAGCTCGATCGGCTCGTCAGCACCTGGCTGGCCGCCCGCGCCCCGGTGGCGGTAAGTGATGCTCTTCGATGTTTCGCAAGCATCCTGACCGGAGTGGAGAAATGTCGGGCTCTACGAAGTTGAGGGGGAACGACACGATCTTGCAGTGGTGTTGATCGTCCCGGGTCGAGGCCCGTGGCCCCTCAACGCTGGCGGCGGATTCGAGCCGACAGTAGAAGGGCCACGAGTAGGCGTATGTCGATCCTGTTCGGGTTGGGCGGAATCAAGGTCCGTGTCGTTGAACGGCACGCCCAGCGTGGGCCTGAGGGCAAGGTGGTGCGCAGCGCCCAGGGCGCCGGCGCCCGGGTGGTGCATGTGCTGACCGATGATCCGTCGGAGGGCGCCTGCCCGGCGTGTGGGGTGCTCTCGACCAGCGTTCGGCAGCGCCGGACGACGCGACCGCGGGACCTGCCCTACGGCGAGCA
>JAYVYM010000310.1:0-5440 GCA_043784245.1 Frankiales bacterium | reverse complement strand
TGGGCGCGGAGGAAGACGTCGGCTCGCCGGCCAACGTCGGCGGTCGACTGTTTTCTGCGGCACCGCAGCGGCGGCTGCCAGGGTGATCCTGCCAGGGTCGATCTCCAGCAGTGCGGTGACGTCGTCGCCCAAGCCGGCGAGCGCGATCGGATCGGTGGCGAACACGACCAGGACAGCCGGCTGTCGTGCAGGCTCGCCCGTGGTCGGCCTGGGCAGCCGGACGGTCAGGGACGCGGCATCCCTGTGGCTGGCACTCCTGGTAGCGGTGATCGTCACCGGCTGGGTCTCGTGGTCCACGGTCAGGCTGACGGCCACGCACGACGGGCATAAAGTGCAGGCCAGGAGCAGGACGGCGTCCAGCGCCGCCACGATGTGTCCGCTGACCCCCGGCAGTGCGTGCAGCAGGTCGGCGACGAACTGACGCCTCACCTGCTCCGGGGCTGGATCCGATCCTCCACAGCCGTGTGCCGCCTGGTTCGGGTGGCTCGCCTTCACCCGCTCACCGGTGCGGGAGTGTGCGACGCGGCTCGGGGGACGGGAGCGGTCCTGGCCGGGCTCCAGGGCGCTGACGGCGGCCTGCCTGATGGCCGTCACCATGTGGTCACCGGCCCGGCGGCGCCGGCGGGCATGCTGCCGCCGCCGGGGTGGGCGGCCGGCAAGCCGCGGGCCTGTCGGGTTGCGTCCGGGGGGCAGCCGGACCCGGTCGTCGCAAGGCTGTCCGGCCGGGGAAGGTCGCCAGAAGCTGCAGGGAGCAGGAGCCTGGACGGCCCCTGGTGTGCGATGAGCTTGCGTGGGGGCGGTGCGGAGCCGGAGGGCGGCGGCTCGCACATCGGCGATCGCGAGGTCGAGGTCCTGCACGGCCCGGCTGACCCGGGCGCGCGCCTGCTCCGGCTGGCAGCGGATGAGCCCGTCCGCGCCGGCCAGCCGCAGGCCCGCCCCGAACAGGCGGGGAACGACCAGCTCCAGGAGCGCGGTCGCCGGGCGTTCGCGGTCCTGCAGCAGCCGCTCCCGCTCCACGTCTGCACGCCGGTCCGCCAGCCCTAGGGCCGCCGTGACGTGCTCCGCGAAGCCGAGTAGGGCTCGTACGACAGTCGTGCGGCTCGCGGCAGGAAGTCCCAAGAGGACCAGGACCCGGCGGCCGCCGCCGGCTGTGTCGCCCAGGTCGAGCGCGAGCGCTGCGGTGGGCATCGGGGTCAGCCGAACGGGCTGGCCGAGCAGCCAGTCGCTGTCCGGCCCGGCGGCGGCCTCGACGACCAGCACGTCCCGGTCGGTGGACCGGCCGACCAGCGCGAGTGCGGCCATCGCGGCCTGACGCGCCCGGGTAGCGATCAGCTGCAGCACCTCGTCCGTCGGCTGCTCGCGCAGCAGCGCCAGGGACAGCTCCGCGGCGGCCGCCAGCAGGTGCTCGCGCTGGCCCTGGTCCAGCAGACCCGGCTGCCCGTGAGGCCGTCGTTTGGGTACCGAGGTGCGCTGGGTGGCCGTGCGGCGCTGTGCCGCCCGACAGGTCGTCGGCGGCAGCGTGCTCGCGCGCTGCGTCGTCACTCGGCTCCTGCCTGGACCGGCAGGTCGGCGGGGGCCACGAACGCCAGCCCCCCGGTGAGCAGGGCGCCCTGGACCCGCAGAGCCGGTGCGTGGCGCCGGCCGTGGTGGCCGCAGAGCATCAGCACCGACCCGCTGGGCAGCCGGACCCGGGCGACCGCGGCCGCCGGGCAGCGATCGCACGCCCCGGAGATCACCTCCGGCACGGCGGGACGGCGGGCACCGTCGAGCCACTGCTCTAGCTGGACGTCAAAGGCGTCTGAGTTCTTGCGTCTAGAGCCGAACATCTGGCCGGCCAGTGCGTACGCCGTTCGAGGTCGCAGCCGGGCCGGGGGCCGGCCGGACCGGCTCAGACCTCGCCGCGGCCGGCTGGCTGGGCACCACCGGCCGGGCGGCACCGGCGGCGGTCTCGCGCGCGAGGAATGCCCCGAGTTCACCGATCGTGCTCATCAGCGGTGCCGGGAACACCACGGTGGTGCTTGTCGACGCCGATCTCCACCAGGCTCTGCAGGTTGCGCAGCTGCAGCGCCAGCGGGTGCTCCACCATGATGTCCGAGGCGACCCCGAGGGCCTCGGCGGCGAGCGACTCGCCCTCGGCATTGATGATCTTGGCGCGCTTCTCGCGCTCGGCCTCGGTCTGCTTGGCCATCGCGCGCTTCATGCTGTCGGGCAGCTGGATGTCCTCGAGCTCGACCAGCGTGACCTGCACACCCCACTCCTCGGTCGCCACGTCGAGGATCGTGCGGATGTCGATGTTGATCACGTCTGTCTCGGACAGCGTCTCGTCCAGGGTGTGCTGCCCGACCTCCTTGCGCAGGGTGGTCTGGGCGATCTGGTCGATCGCGGCGTAGACGTTCTCGATCGCGACGACGGCCTTGGTGGCGTCGACGACCCGGAAGTAGGCCGACGGCGGAGACGTCGACGCTGACGTTGTCCCAGGTGATGATCCCCTGTGACTGGATCGGCATCCTAACGATCCGCAGCGACACCCGGTGCAGGACGTCGACCAGCGGAATGATGAACCGCATGCCGGGCTGGCGGACCCCGATGACCCGGCCGAACCGGAACAGCACGCCCTGCTCGTACTGCTTGATGATCCGCATGGAGAGCATCAGGCCGAGCAGGACGGCAATGGCAAGCACGATCAGGACGGTCAGCAGAGCAGTCATGGGTGCCTCGAGACGGAGGGCACTGTGTTCGCCGGCGGTGAGCGATGTTCGCTCCCGGGAGGCGGCGGGGTGGGCGGCGCTCCCGTTCCGGGCTGGCTGCCACTCAGCACAATCAGAGTGCGCCGCGCGGCAAAGGGCTGTCAAGGGGCGTACGGCAGGGTCCGGCGGGTGCTGTGTGCCTCGCGGACGTGCCATCCACGTCCCCAGTGCGCAATGGCGGGGGCAGGCATGCCCGACGACGACGAGCTCAGGGCCAGCCTGACCGGTCTGTCCGGCTTGCTCAGCGGGCACCGGTCCCTGGAGCAGACCCTGATCCGGGTGGCCGAGTTCGCCGTCCGGGCGATCCCGGGCGCGCATGGCGCCGGATTGACGCTGCTGGAGGCGGACCGGCCGCAGACAGTCGTGGCGACCGACGGGTTCGTGACGGCGGTCGACGACATCCAGTACGGGCTCAATGAAGGCCCGTGCGTCAGCGCGGTCGCGCAGGGCCGGACGTTCACCTCCGGAAACCTGGGGGGCGAGCCGCACTGGCCGCATTTCGGGCCGCGAGTCGGCCGCCTCGGGGTGCACAGCGCGCTGTCGCTGCCGCTGGTCCTTCCCGGTCAGGTCCTGGAAGCGCTCAACGTCTACGCCCACGATCGGGACGTCTTCAACGAGCACGCCGTCGCGATGGGAGAGGCGTTCTCGCCGCAGGCCGCCGTCAGCGTGCACAACGCGCAGCTGCTCGGCCAGGCCGAACGGCTCGTGGCACAGCTGCAGCAGGCCCTGACCAGCCGGGCCGAGATCGACCAGGCCCTCGGCCTCATGATGAGGCTGACCGGTGCGACCGCGCGGGAGGCTTTCGACAAGCTCCGCGTCCAGAGCCAGACCCGGTCGGTCAAGCTCACCGACGTCGCCCGCGAGATACTCGGCGAGGCGGTCCGGCGGGCCCGCGCCCGGCACACCGAGCCGGCCATGGAGCCGCTGACCGCCCCTGCGCGCACCTGAGCAGCACTACCGCCCAGCGCCGCTGATGACCGGCTGGCGTTGACACGGCACCTGCGGCGGGTACGTTGCGAAAGCTGAGCCTCAGCCGGACCGGATCGGGTCGCCGCCCACGCCGCGGCCCACGAGCATCGCTCACGCCGGCCACCTCGGTGACCTCCTCGATGAGGCACCACCCATGTCGGTCTCGCCTGTTCCGTCTGTGCTGGATACCGGCGTCGGCGGCGCACCGATCCGGATGGCCGGGCCGGGCCGCCCGCCGCGTCGTGCCGCCCTGGCCCACCAGTGCCGGTCCTGCCGGCAGCCGTGGGCGCTCCACATGGTCCAGGGCCCCGCCGGTCAGTTGATCCTGTGCCGCTACTGCGGGGCTCCCCGTGGAGTACAACCCTGCGAGGAAGAGTTTGTGGAAGCCCTGGCAGACGTCCTCGACATGGTCGCCACACGGCCGCTTCCGGTAGGACGCGGCGTGGCGGGCGAGTGGTTCGACCGCACGATCCGTCGCGGTCCTTCGTCGTCGTCGCGATCCGCGGGAAGCCCATGAACGGCAGGCGCCGCTACCGCGCACGCCGACCAACCGAGGACCGACCCCGGGCAGGGCGAGGAGCAACGCCTACCCGGTCACGGCAGCGTTGGCCTGCCGGATGAGTGCACTGGGCGCGGTGCTGCCGTGCGTCTACTGCTCGGCGCCCTCTGCCTCGTGTGCTGCGCATCCGCGCACCGGTTGCTCTGGGCAGCATGCCGCGGTGTCGCCGACCGTCGACGCTCTCGTTGGGCATCCGGAGTCGCTGGCGCCGCCAGCCGCGGGGCAAGGCCCGTTCATGGCGGCTCTGGCATGGGCAAGCGGAGCAGCCACAAGGTCCGCGATGTAACCGGCGCCGAACTGGGCTCGAGTCGCGCTCGTCGCGCTGACCTGACTTCGAACTGCCTCGAAAGCCCCGCTCCTGACCGACTCGCCCACCGTACGATCATAGAGGGATATTTGCGCATGACACAGAGCCAACTGTTGCACGCCGCCGGCATGGAGTTGGAATACCCACTCTCCCTGGGGGTGCTCGAGCGCTACGCCACCGCGAAGAAAGCCGTTGACTTTCTGTCGGACCAAGGCTTCCCAGTGCAGAGCCTCGAGATCATCGGGACGGAGCTACGCTCCGTCGAACGCGTCACCGGGCGTCTGACCCGAGGCAGGATCGCCGCCGCAGGCCCTGTCCGGACTCTGGATCGGGCTGTTCGTCGGGATCGCGTTCACCCTGTTCAGCAACCGGAACCAGCCCGGCTTCCTCGTCACTACTCCGCTGCTCGGAGCGCTGTTCGGGTTGGTATGGAGTCATCTCGGCTACAGCACGGTCACCCGGCACGGCACCCGCGACTTCGCCCCGGTCAACCAGGTCGTCGCGACCAAGTACGAAGTGCTCGTGGAGCACACCCAGGCTGCTCGCGCGCGTGAGCTCCTGGCGGCGATACCGAGGGAGGCGACGATCTGACGCCTGGACCGCCCAGGCTCGGCGCAGTACCGGCAAATGAGCAACCAGAGAGTGCACCGGACCCCGCTAGTGTTGCGTGTTGGAAGTGACTTTGGGGTCGGTGGTTGAGACAAGGATTCATGTCACGCGTGGAGCCGTTGGTGTTGCGGGCCGGGGACGAGCAGAAGTTGCGGGAGTGGACGCGGTCCTCGACGATCCCGGCGGGGTTGGCGCAGCGGGCCCGGATGGTGTTGCTGGCCGCGGAGGGCGCCAGTAACGCCGAGGTCG
>JAYVYM010000309.1:0-3765 GCA_043784245.1 Frankiales bacterium | reverse complement strand
CGGCTTGTCGCCCGGCAGCACCGGCACGTGGTGGAACGCCACCCCGTGCGCCTCGACCAGCCCGCGGAAGTCGGGGTGGTTGGACACCACCGCCACGAGGTCGGCGCGCAGTGCACCGGTGCTGTGCCGGTACAGCAGGTCGTTCAGGCAGTGGCCGAGCTGTGACACCAGGACCACCACCCGGGCCCGCTCGGTCCGGTCGTGCAGCTGCCAGTCCATCCCGTACGAAGACCCGACCGCCCCGAAGGCCCCGCGCAGCCCCACAATGTCGACGCCCCCGGCCGGCGTCGTCAGGTGCACCCGCATGAAGAACAGCCCGGTGCTCTCGTCGCCGAACTGCGAGCTGTCGACGATGTTGCAGTCGTACCGGGCCAGCAGGCCGGTCACGGCGTGCACGATCCCCACCCGGTCGGCGCAGGACAGGGTCAGCACCGCGTGTGCCCCCGTCACGAGCGCCACCCTAGACGCGGGCCGGGGCGACGGAGCGGGCCGCGATCAGCGGGCCGGCAGTGCTGCGTACACCTCGAGATGCCGCTGCGCGCTGGCCCGCCAGCTGAAGCGCTGCGCGACCAGGGCGCCGTGCGCCACCAGCGAGGCCCGGAGGGACATGTCCAGCAGCGCCGTACGAAGCGCCGCAGCGAGGGCCGCGGGGTCGCCGACCGGGACGAGCAGCGCGTCCCGGCCGCCGACGAGGTACTCGCGGAAGACCGGCAGGTCGCTGGTCACCACCGGTAGGCCTGCGCTCATCGCCTCGAGCACCGCCAGGCCGAAGCCCTCCTTCACCGACGGGAAAGCGAGCGCGTCGGCGGCGGCGTACCAGGCGGGGACGTCGTCGTCGGCCACCGTGCCGACCGCGACGACGTCGACGCCGAGCCCGAGCCCAAGGCCGGGCAGCTCGGCCAGGACGGCCTCGCGGTAGGCCCGGTGGTCCTGGAAGGAGTGCCCCCCGATCACGGCGAGCACCGGGCGCAGCCCCTCGGCGACCAGCCGGGACAGCGCCCGGACCAGGGTGGCGCTGCCCTTGCGCGGCTCGATGCCGCCGACCGACAGCAGCAGCGGCCGACCGGTGGCGCCGACCGACGCTCGCAGCGCAGCGGCGCGCACCGGCGAGGCGGAGCTGAAGCGCTCGGCGTCGACGCCGTTGGGCACCACGCCGGCGCGTACGCCGTAGTCCTGCTCGAGGGTGTGGCGCCACACCTCGGAGACGGCGAGCACGACGTCGGGCTCCAGGATCGCCTCGCGCTGGCAGTCCATCAGCACCTGGCTGGTGAAGTCGTCGACGTGGTGCACGGTGCGTACGACGGTGACACCAGCGCCGGCGTCGCGGACCCGCGCCGCCGCCCGCGCGCTGATGCAGTCCTGGGCGTGCAGGACCTCCACGTCGAGCGTGCCGAGCACCCGCTCCAGCGCGTCGATACTGCCGGCGACCTTCTCCTCGAGCGAGCCCGCACCGCTCGGGCCCGGCACGATCGTGACCGGGGCGCGCACCGGCCGGAAGAAGCCCGCCGCCGAGTCGCCGAGTGCGATGACGCGGACGTCCTCGCCGAGCTCGTACAACGCGTCGGCCAGGGCCAGGGTGTGCACGACGCCACCGCGCGGCTTGGTGCTGTAGGTGACCAGAGCGACGCTCACCGGTGCACGTGCTGCCTGCACGCGGCGACGAATGGCGCAGGGCCCGCCCCGCAGGCCCCGCAGGCGGCCGGGCGGCCCTGTGACTGGCGACTCAGGGACATTGTGTGTTTCACCTTAAAATCAAACACGCAAAGTACCGTCAAGGACGGCGCAGCCACGCTCGTCATGGCAACCTCAGGGTGGACATTGTGTGTTGGGAAGGGACGATCAAGCACACAAACTCGAGGGCAGCGGGCGTCCGAGCGCCGGTATGGCCCCCTGTGGCGGTTCGCCGACAGAGCTGGCACCTGCCGGGCTTGGCATAACGGGTGCCTCCCGGCGGACAGGATCAACCGCGAGCAGCCTGCGCTCACAGGCCGGTCGCCACCAGCTCCGGTCGGCGCAGGGCAAGGGCGGCGGCGACGTGTGCGGCGCGCGCGTTGGTCTGCGGGACGATGCAGCCGGCCGCCTCGAACGCAGCCTTCTGCCGCGAGTAGACCTGCGGGTCGCCCTCGGTGCCGAGCACGTACGTCACCACCTGGGGGCCACCCCCTGCCATCAGCTCCGCGCAGACCGGGGCGAGCACGCCGGCCGGGTCCTCGTGGCTGCCGTGTCCGAGCACGACATCCAGCAGGACCACTGCCACCGTGGGGTCGCCGCGCAGCGTTCGCAGCAGGTCCAGGCGCGTGCTCAGGTCGATCATCGGGTGCGGGACCCCTCGGGTGTACTCCTCGGCGCCGAGGTCGAGCAGCACATGCGCGCCGGGCGGCGCCGGCACCGTGCGGTCCTTGCGCAGCGGCTCGTTGCTGTGCACCGGGCCGAGGTGGCCCTCGAGCACGACCTGCGCCTCGTAGCAGAGCGTCCCGCCGGAGAACAGGCCCTGCACTGTCGTACGCCGCGGGTCAAGGTGCACGCCCGACACCCGATCGAGCAGCCCCACCGCAAGCGGCGGCACCGTGCCGCCGGCGAGCTCGGCCGCCGCCCGCGCGCCGGCCTCCAGCGTCGGCGCCAGCCGGACACCGGCCGGTGCCGTGACGTCGCCGAGCCCCAGGAAGACAGCGACACCCGGTGTGCCGGTGCACTCGCCGAGCACGGCCGCGGCGGAGGCAGCCGCCGGTGGCTTGGAGACGACCAGCACGGCGGCCGTGCCCACGTCGGCGACCAGGGCCCGGACGGCGAGCTGGGCCATCGCCCCGCCGACCGCTTCGGACAGGTCACGGCCACCGACCCCGACGACCTGGGAGACGGGGACGCCCCACCGGTCGAGCAGCGCCGACACCTCCTGCGCGCCGGTGCCGGCGGCGGCGACGACACCGACAGCCCCACCCCCTGACGCCCAGAGCCCTGACGCCGACAGCGCAGGGCTCGACAGCACGTTGGCAAAGCCCAGCGCGGTACCGCCCAGGACGGCGGTGCCGGCGCCCGGACCCATCACCAGCAGGCCGAGCCCAGCGGCGCGCGTTTTGAGCTCGATCTCCTGCTCGAGCGGTACGCCGTCGCTGAACAGCAGCACATGCAGCCCGGCGGACAGCGCATGGTGGGCCTCCAGGGCGGCGTACTCCCCCGGCACCGACACGATCGCGACGTTGGCGCCGTCGAGCCGAGCGGCGGCGTCGGTCACGCTGCGCGGGGCGGCCTGCCCTCCCCCGGCGGCCTGCGTGCGCTCCGCGAAGGCCGCCTCCCGGCCGGCCCCGAGGGCGGCGGCCACCACGTCGTCGTCGCCCCCGCGCACCGCCAGGACCAGGTCGTTGGCGCCGAGCCCCGCGAGCTCGGAGCCGCTGAAGCCCGCAGCCGCCAGGTCTTCGAGCCCTTTGGCCGAGGCCATCACCGCGCCGGCCCAGTCGACGCCCTCGAGCCCGTCCATGCTGACGGTCGCGACCATCAGCAGCAGCGAGTCGAGGTAGGTGTCAGCATGGACGTCCACGCCGGACGCGCTCACGCGACCGCGGGCCTGTCCCGGTCCGCCGCAGCCTCGTCGGCCACCAGGACCGTCCCGACCCCGGGCACCCCGGCTGCCGCGTCGGCGAGCAGCTCCGGCGAGGTGATGATGGCGCGTCCGCCGCCGGCGGCGAGGAACTGCAGGGCCGCCGCCACCTTCGGACCCATGCTGCCCGCCGGGAACTGGCCGTCCGCGAGGTGGCCGTGGGCCTCGGC
>JAYVYM010000308.1:0-4562 GCA_043784245.1 Frankiales bacterium | reverse complement strand
CTCGGCGCCCCGACGGCGTCCGCCGGAACCGTGCCGAGCGCGTCCCAGCGCACCCGGTCGCCGGCGAACACCGGGCCCTCCACGCACGAGCGCACCATCCGGGTCAGCCCGTCGTCACCGACCACCGGCAGCACGCAGGTCATGCAGACCCCGATCCCGCAGGCCATCGACTCCTCGACGGCGACGTACGAGGGGATGCCGGCAGCCGCTGCCTGCGCGGCGACCGCGCGCAGCATGCCCATCGGCCCGCACGCGTAGACAACCTCGCTGGCGGTCCGGGCGAGCAGCGCCGGCAGCACGTCGGACACCCTGCCCCGCTCCCCCGCTGAGCCGTCGTCGGTCGTGACGACGACCGTCCTGGCCGTACGACCGGCCTGCTGTACGCCGAACAGCCGGTCGGCGTCGCCGGCGCCGAGCACCATGTCGACCTCGCCGCCGCGGGCCCGCAGCGCCTCCGCGAGCGGCAGCAGGGGCGCCACCCCGTAGCCGCCGCCCACCAGCGTCGCCGTGCGCGCGACGTCCGGCACCGGGAAGGGCGTGCCGAGCGGCCCGACGACGTCGAGCACGTCCCCGGGCCGCTGCCCAGCCAGCCACGCGGTGCCCGCGCCGTGCACCGCGAAGACCACCTCGACGACCCCCGCGTCGGCGCGATAGATCGCAAAGGCCCTGCGCAGCAGCATGCTGGAGGCCGGCCCACCGACCTGGACGGCCAGGAAGTGCCCCGGCCGGGTCAGCTCGGGGATGCCGGGCGCGGCGACCGTCAGCGAGTAGTACGCCCCGACCCGACCCATCGCCAGCACCTCGGCCTGCATTTGCAGCGGCACTACGACCGCCCGTCCGCGAGGTGCGCCGCGGCCCGCTGGGCCGCCGCGGACGCCAGCAGCGCCGCGTGGTGCTCCTGCAGCGACCGCACGCCGACGTCCCCTCGTACCAGCGCCTCGATGCCCTGCACGCAGGCCGCCGCGCCCTGGATCGTGGTGATGCACGGCACGCCACGGGCCACAGCGGCGGTGCGGATCTCGTAGCCGTCGAGCCGCGGCCCGACCCCGAAAGGCGTGTTGATGACCAGGTCGACCTCGCCGGCGAGCAGCATCGGCACGACGTCGTCGCCGCGGCCCTCGCTGTGCTTGCCGACGACGGTCGCAACGACGCCGTTGCGACGCAGCACCTCGGCGGTGCCGAGCGTCGCCAGCACCTCGAAACCCAGGTCCTGCAGCCGCTTCACCGGGAAGATCATGGACCGTTTGTCGCGGTTGGCGACACTGACGAAGACCCGTCCCTTGGTGGGCAGCTCGCCGTACGCCGCCGACTGGCTCTTGGCGAACGCCGTCCCGAAGGCGGCGTCGATGCCCATCACCTCACCGGTCGACTTCATCTCGGGGCCGAGCACCGTGTCGACGCCGAACCCCTGCGGCGTACGGAACCGGCCGAACGGCAGCACCGCCTCCTTGACGCTGATCGGCGCGCCCGCGGGCATGTGGGCGCAGTCGCCGGAGCTCGGCAGCATTCCCTCGGCGCGCAGCTCGGCGACGGTCGCGCCGAGCATCACCCGGGCAGCGGCCTTCGCCAGCTGCACCGCCGTCGCCTTGCTGACGAACGGCACCGTCCGCGACGCCCGCGGGTTGGCCTCGAGCACGTACAGCACGTCGTCCTTGAGGGCGTACTGGACGTTGAGCAGCCCCCGGACCCCGACGCCGTCGGCGATCGCCCGGGTCGACTCGCGGATGCGCAGCAGCTCGGTGCGCCCCAGGGTGATCGGCGGCAGCGCGCACGCCGAGTCGCCGGAGTGGATGCCGGCCTCCTCGATGTGCTCCATGACCCCGGCGAGGTAGAGGTCGGTGCCGTCGTACAGCGCGTCGACGTCGATCTCCACGGCGTCCTCGAGGAACCGGTCGACCAGCACCGGGTGGTCCGGTCCGATCAGCGTCGACCGTCGTACGTAGTCGACCAACATGTCGTCGCTGTAGACGATCTCCATGCCCCGCCCGCCGAGGACGTACGACGGCCGCACCAGCAACGGATAGCCGACGTTGTCAGCGATCTGCTGCGCCTGCTCGTACGAGGTCGCGGTGCCGAACTTCGGTGCGGGCAGGCCGGCAGCGACCAGCACCTCCCCGAACGCCCCGCGGTCCTCGGCCAGGTGGATGGCCTCGGGGGTGGTGCCGACGATCGTTACGCCGCAGTCCTTCAGCTCCTGCGCGAGCCGCAGCGGCGTCTGGCCGCCGAGCTGCACGATCACCCCGACCAGCTCGCCGCCGCCACGGGCGGCCGACTCACGCTCGGCCGCCACGACCTCCAGCACGTCCTCCACCGTCAGCGGCTCGAAGTACAGCCGGTCGCTGGTGTCGTAGTCGGTGCTGACGGTCTCGGGGTTGCAGTTGATCATCACGGTCTCGTAGCCGGCCGCCGACAGCGCGAAAGACGCGTGCACACAGGCGTAGTCGAACTCGATGCCCTGGCCGATCCGGTTGGGCCCGCTGCCCAGGATGATGACCTTGCGGCGCGCCGACGAGGCGACCTCGGTCTCCTCGTCATAACTCGAGTAGTGGTAGGGGGTCCGGGCGGCGAACTCCGCGGCGCAGGTGTCGACGGTCTTGTACACCGGGCGTACGCCGAGCTCGTGGCGCAGCGCCCGGACCTGCCCCTCGCTGCGACCCGTGACCAGCGCGAGCTGCTGGTCGCTGCAACCCATTCGCTTAGCCTTGCGCAGCAGGGCTTCTTCCAGAGGCGCGTGCTCAAGCTCGGCCCGCAGCTCCACCAGCTGCAGCACCGCGTCGAGAAACCACCTGTCGATCCGGGTCGCGTCGTGCACCTGCTCGGCGGTCGCGCCGAGCCGCAGCGCGCGCTCGACGGCGTGCAGCCGGCCGTCGTGCGGGGTCCTGGCCAGCTCCAGCGCGTCGGCTGCGGACCCGGCGGGATCAGGAGTCGTCCAGAAGCCGCCGGGGGTCTGCTCCAGCGAGCGCATCGCCTTCTGCAGCGCCTCGACGAAGGACCGGCCCAGTGCCATCGCCTCGCCGACGCTCTTCATCGTCGTCGTCAGCTCGGGATCCGAGCCCGGGAACTTCTCGAAGGCGAACCGCGGCACCTTGACCACCACGTAGTCCAGCGACGGCTCGAAGCTCGCCGGCGTCTCGCGGGTGATGTCGTTGGGGATCTCGTCCAGGGTGTAGCCGACCGCGAGCTTGGCGGCGATCTTGGCGATCGGAAAACCGGTGGCCTTGCTGGCCAGGGCGCTGCTGCGAGACACCCGCGGGTTCATCTCGATGACGATCATCCGCCCGGTCGCCGGGTCGACCGCGAACTGGATGTTGCACCCACCGGTGTCGACACCGACCGCGCGGATGATGTCGATCGCCAGGTCACGCATCCGCTGGTACTCGCGGTCGGTCAGCGTCATCGCCGGCGCGACGGTGATCGAGTCGCCGGTGTGCACCCCCATCGGGTCGAGGTTCTCGATCGTGCAGATGACCACGACGTTGTCGGCGCGGTCGCGCATCAGCTCCAGCTCGAACTCCTTCCAGCCCAGCACCGACTCCTCGAGCAGCACCTCGCTGGTCGGGCTGGCGTGCAGGCCACCCCCGGCGATCCGGAGCAGGCCGGGGCGGTCGTGCGCCACGCCCGAGCCGCTGCCACCCATCGTGAATGAGGGCCGTACGACCACCGGATAGCCGAGCCGGTCCGCCCCGGCGAGCACCTCGTCCATCGTGTGGCAGACGACGCTGCGGGCGCTCTCGCCACCGACCGACTCGACCACTGTCTTGAACTCCTGGCGGTCCTCGCCGCGCCGGATCGCGTCGACGTCGGCGCCGATCAGCTCCACGCCGTACCGCTCGAGCACGCCGCTCTCGTGCAGCGCCATCGCGGCGTTCAGCGCCGTCTGCCCGCCGAGCGTCGGCAGCAGCGCATCCGGGCGCTCCCTCTCGATGATCTTTGTGATGTACTCGACCGTGATCGGCTCGATGTAGGTCGCGTCCGCGAGCTCCGGGTCGGTCATGATGGTCGCCGGGTTGGAGTTGATCAGGGTGACCCGCAGGCCCTCCTCGCGCAGCACCCGGCAGGCCTGCGTGCCGGAGTAGTCGAACTCCGCCGCCTGCCCGATCAGGATCGGCCCGGACCCGATCACCAGGACGTGGTGCAGGTCCTCACGCTTGGGCACGGTCGCCCCCCATCAGCGCGGTGAACCGCTCGAACAGGCCGGTCGCGTCGTGCGGGCCGGGGGCGGCCTCGGGGTGGTACTGCACGGAGAAGGCCCTGGCGGACAGGCACTGCAGGCCCTCGACGACGTCGTCGTTGAGGTCGGCGTGGCTGACCCGGGTACGGCCGTACGGCGTGTCGAAGCTCTCGCCGCTGATCGGCGCGTCGACGGCAAAGCCGTGGTTGTGGCTGGTGATGTGGACCCGGCCGGTCGCGAGCTCCTGCACCGGCTGGTTCACCCCGCGGTGGCCGTAGCGCAGCTTGTAGGTGCCGAGGCCCAGTGCCCGCCCCAGGATCTGGTGGCCGAAGCAGATACCGAACAGCGGTATGTCCGCGTCGAGCACCGCGCGGGCGGCCGCGACCGGGCC